>DWZK01000097.1 GCA_019117605.1 Candidatus Intestinimonas stercoravium
CCCCGTTGCTTCTCCAGCCTGGTCCCTCTTTTTCGACAGTCTGCAAAGCGGACCGCCGCCCGATACGGGCGGCGGTCCGCTTTCTTCTCATCTCGCCGTAGCGATCAATAGTTCTCGGCCTTGATCTCGAAATAGGCCCGGGGATGGCCGCAGACGGGGCAGACCTCGGGGGCCTCCAGGCCGTACTCCAGGTGGCCGCAATTGCGGCAGTACCACACCTTGACCTGGCTGCGCTTGAACACCTCGCTGTTGGAGAGGTTCTCGGCCAGCTTCACATAGCGCTCCTCATGGCTCTTCTCGATCTTGCCCACGGCGTCGAAGGCGTCGGCCAGGGCGTGGAAGCCCTCCTCGCGGGCGGTCTCGGCCATCTCCTTGTACATCTCGGTCCACTCCTCGTGCTCGCCTTCGGCGGCGGCCAGGAGGTTGGCGGCGGTGTCGCCGATGCCGCTGAGGGCCTTGAACCACAGCTTGGCGTGCTCCTTCTCGTTGCCGGCGGTCTCCTCGAAGATGGCGGCGATCTGCTCATAGCCCTCTTTGCGGGCCTTGCTGGCAAAATAAGTATATTTGTTGCGGGCCATGGACTCGCCCGCGAACGCCTTCCACAGATTGGCTTCGGTCTTGCTGCCCTTGAGTTCCATATGTCAGCTCTCCTTTTATTATGATATTTGTGATATCTCGATCGGAGGGATCTTACTTACTCCTGGCCCTTCCAGAAGCCGTGGAGGTTGCAGTATTCATAGGCGGTGACCGGGTCGCTGCCGCCGGTCTTGAGGACGGGCTCGTCGCCGGGCTGGGGCAGCTGGAAGGTGACCTTGTTCCCGCTGACGGCGGCGATGAACTGGATGTAGTGCTCGGGGAGCATGGGGTGGATCACAGAGCCCACCTGCACGGTGACGTGGTTGCCATCCCGGGTGATCTGGGGCACATGCTTCTCCAGGGCGCCGTCGGTGGTGTTGGGCACCAGCTCTTCCATCTTCTGCCCGCAGCACATCAGGGGGACGCCCTTGTCCACCAGCTTGAAGGCGATGTTGCCGCAATGGGCGCAGCGGTAAAGTTTCAGTTCCATGAGATCTACCTCCTTGTTTTTTAATGGATCCTATCTTATCTATGTCCCACTCTATCATAAGGACGGGGAAAAATCAATGTTTTTCGGTACAATCTGCACAGGTCCCGGTGAAGAGCAGCGTATGCCGTTCCACATCGTGCCCGCTCCGCCGGGCGGCCTCCTGGTCCAGCCCGCCATCATATCCCAGGCCTTCCATATCATACACTTTCCCGCACTTCCGGCAGAGGAAATGGGGGTGGGGAGAGGTGTCCGCATCATAGCGTTCCACCGGGAAGGGCATCCGGGTGATGGTCCCCTCCTCCGCCAGCAGATTCAGGTTCCGGTATACGGTGCCCAGACTGAGAGAGGGGTTGTCCGGCTTGAGCATGTGATAGACCATCTCGGCTGTGGGATGCTCACGGCTCTCCCTCAGGCAGCGATAGATCGACTCTCTCTGCCTGGAGTAGCGTTTCCCATTCATAGCTCACCAGCCTTTCTGATCAGTGATCATTCCTGTTACTGACTAGAGTATAACAGTAATGATCCCTATTTGCAAGTACTTTTTTAAAAATACCAAAAAATTTTTCCGGGCGTATCCATACACATCCGGCGCATACTACAGGTCGGATGGGATCCTTACTTTCAACTGGCAGGAGATGATGACATGAAGCGCAGATATCTGGCGTTGACCTGCGCCTTGTCCCTTGCATGTGTGCTCACCGGCTGTTGGGGAGGGGACAGGGATGACACCACGCCCCATTCCACCTCCCCTGTGGCCCCCACGGAGAGCGTGGCCCCCTCGCACAGCGCCGCGCCCACCGAGACCGCCGGAACGGAGCCCTCTGTCTCCCCCACCGACAACTACCATGCCGACGGAGAGGGCCAGGTGGATCTGGACGGGGACGGGGATACGCAGGACGAGCACAGCGCAGGGGAGACCGTCAGGGACGCCGTGGATGACGCGGGAGACGCTGTGAAGGATACGGTGGACGAGGCGGGCCGGATGGCCCGTGACGCCGCCCGAGATACGGGCCGGGCGGTGGAGCGCGCCGGAGACGCCCTCACCGGGCAGAGATAAAGGCGGCGGCTCTTTGATACGGGGACGGGGACAGCGGCCCCCCTCTCTATCCCCATGTAAGGATATAGCGGCCCACCGGCTGATCCGGTGGGCCGCTACAGCTTGTTGGGAAAGCTCGTCCGTGCTCTCCTGATATGTTGCCCAAAGGCGATATGGATGGTCCCTGTTCTCTAGCTTTTCCCGATCTGCTCCCGGGCATAGGCCGCGGCCTGTTCCTGTTCGTCCCGGCTGGAGAAGGCCCAGGGCGGGAAGAGGAGCATCTTCCGGTCGTGGCGGAAGAGGGCCAGGCCCCAGTCCTCCGACCGGACCGCCCCGATCTGGCTCCACAGAGTGCGCTCCCGCTCCCCCTCCCGGGCGCTGTCCACCCCGGCGGGTCCGATGCGCTCGGTGAGCTGGCCGCCCAGCAGGTGGCGGAAGGCTCCCTTCTTCTCCTGCCGCCGGATGCTCCAGTCCAGCACCGACGGCAGGAAGTTGATCCACACCAGACACAGGGCCACCCCCAAAAGCAGGATGCCCACCGTCATCAGGACCTCTGCCGGCTCCGCCCCGGAGGTCAGGACCCCGATCAGGGACAGAATCCCGACCAGCAGCACCGGGATGGACAGGAGGGCCATCAGGACAGTGGCCGGCCGCCAGTAGAGCCGGGTGCGGCAGTATGCCTTGTTGGCCATCAGGAGGGCCTCATGGAGCTCCTCCGGCTCCCAGGTATAGCGGAGGACGAAGGCCGCGTCGGCCATGACAGG
>DWZK01000098.1 GCA_019117605.1 Candidatus Intestinimonas stercoravium
GGGGAACGTCCGGAAGATCGGACTGCTGATCGAAAGGGGACCGGAGCCGTGAGATGTGCGTCCATGTGGATGCGAACCGTACGCTCTCCCAACTGAGCTACAGGCCTGTATGTTGGTCATTTTGGACGATCCTCAAGACGTTATCTGTACGATCTATCCAATACTATGGAGCTGATTTGAAGAGCCTCTGTGCTCTCAGCCGCCAGCGCCTATTTATTATAGCACAATTCTCCAGGTTGTAAAGACCTTTTTGAAAAAGGGGACTGAGAAAATAGAAAAAAGATGGATCGGGGATCGACAAATCCCGCAGGGTGTAGTAGAATATAAAAGCTGGTTTTGCCGGCCAGGTGAGCCGGCACGAAACAAGACCGCACTAGTTGGGGAGATAGCGGTGCCCTGTGACCTGCAACCCGCTACAGCAGGGATGAATCCCGGCCCCCGGAGCTGCGGTGTGTCGTCTGCTCCGAACAAGCGATGATGATAGATCGGTCCTGCGCAACGGGGACCCGTGAACCATGTCAGGCGGGGAACCGAGCAGCATTAAGCGGTGCTCCTCGTGTGCCGCAGGGTGCCCGCTCTTGAGTTGGCTATTCGGGTCGCGGGCATACTGGAGTATTCAAAGGCCGGTGTGCGGTCTTGTTTTGTGCCGGCACATAGATGAGGATAAGGAGGGGGCACGGTACGCCGCGCCTCCTTTTTTCTACTGGGGGTGAAAAGTCTGTATCAGGCGCTGTATCGAAAATGGCGGCCCAGGACCTTCGGAGAGGTCACGGGGCAGGCCCATATCACGGAGACCCTCAAGCGGCAGGTGGCAGGGGAGAGGCTCTCCCACGCCTATCTGTTCACAGGCACCCGGGGGACGGGCAAGACGACCTGCGCCAAGATCCTGGCCAGGGCGGTGAACTGTGAGCACCCGGTAGAGGGAGACCCGTGCAATCAGTGTCCCTCCTGCCTGGGCATCGAGAACGGCTCTATCCTGGATGTGCTGGAGCTGGACGCGGCCTCCAACAACGGCGTGGATCAGGTGCGTGCCCTCAGGGATGAGGCGGTGTTCACCCCCGCTGCGGTACGCAAGCGGGTATACATCATAGACGAGGTCCACATGCTCTCTACAGCGGCCTTCAACGCCCTGTTGAAGATCCTGGAGGAGCCCCCCGCGCACCTGATGTTCATCCTGGCCACTACCGAGCTCAACAAGGTGCCGGCCACCATCCGCTCCCGCTGCCAGCAGTTCGCCTTCCGGCGCATCCCGCCGGAGGACATCGCCCGGCGGCTCAGGTATGTGGCGGAGCAGGAGAAGATCGATCTGGCTCCGGAGGGCGCCGCGCTGCTGGCACGGCTGGCGGACGGCGGCCTGCGGGACGCCCTGTCTCTGCTGGACCAGTGTTCCGGCGTGCAGGGGACGCTGGGAGAACAGCAGGTCCTGGATGCCCTCGGGCTGGTGGGGAACCTGGAGACGGCACGGCTGATGGAGGTCATCGCCCAGAGAGACATGGACGGGGCCATGGACCACATGGCCCGGCTGTACGGCGGGGGCAAAGAGGTCTCCTCGATCCTGGGAGAGCTGGCCGCCCTGACACGGGATCTGCTCCTCCGCAAGACCGCGCCCCGCTCCGGCAAAGCGCTGATGACGGGGGGCTTCGATGAGAGCACGATGCGGAAGCTGCTGGAGCAGTTCAGCGCTCCCCGGCTGGCATGGATGCTCACCGTGCTCCAGAGCGCAGTGGCGGATCTGCCCAGGAGCGCCAACCGCAGGACGGATGCGGAGCTCTGCCTCATCCGCCTGTGCGACGAGCGGCTGGATGACAGCCTCCAGGGGATGAACGCCCGGCTGGACCGGGTGGAACAGCAGCTCCAGGGCGGCTGGACGCCGCCGGCCCCTTCGGCAGAGGGGACGGCACGCCGGCAGACAGCGCCGGCTCCTCCGGCAGAGACGCCCTCCGCGCCCCCCCGGACCGAGACGCCTCCCGCCCAAGAGCATCCGCCGGCAGACGAGGCGCCTCAGGCAGCGCCCCCGACACGGCCGGCGATGGAGGCGCCCCCCCAAGAAGTCCGGGAGCCGGTATCCCCGGGCGACCTGTGGCCGGCGATGGCCCCGGGCCTGAAGGGGCGAGTGCCCCGGCAGGTATGGTCTTTCCTGGGGAACCCCTCTATGGTCCGGGGGACCTGGGAGGGTGGAGCCCTGACGCTGTGGGCGGAGGATGACGTAGTCAAGGGCGTGATCGCCCGGCCCGCCATCCTGGAGACGGTGGCTGAGGCGGTCCGGGCCCGGATGGGTGGGGCCGCCCGGGTACTGGTGAAGGTCGGGCGTCCACCGGAGCAGGGGAGCGCCCCCACAGATAAGCTGGACGAGCTGCTGGCCATGGGCCGGCGATTTGACAACATCATTATCAAGGAGTGACCGATCGTATGGCAAAGGGATTCGCGAGCCGCGGTATGGGCGGCATGGGCGGCGGCATCAACATGAACATGATCAAGCAGGCCCAGAAGATGCAGCAGGATATGCAGAAGATGCAGGCCGAGCTGGAGAGCAAGGAGTATACGGCCCAGGCCGGCGGCGGCATGGTCTCCGCCACGGTGACGGGCAAGCGGGAGCTCAAAGATCTGACGATCGACCCCGAGGCGGTAGACCCGGAGGATGTGGAGATGCTCCAGGATATGGTCATCGCGGCGGTGAATGAGGCCCTGCGGATGGTGACCGCCGACGCGGCCTCTGCCATGGGCCAGTTGACAGGCGGGCTGAACCTGCCCTTTTAAGTAGGAGGACCTATGAAAGCGCCCCAGATCCCCACCGTCGGGATGAGGACGATAAAGACTGCGGTGGCGGTCATGCTCTCTTATCTGGTGTTCGTGCCCTTTGGCCTGCTCTATCGGGAGGAATACGGCGGCGTGTTGGGCCAGATCGGCCCTATGTACGCCTGCATCGCCTGCATCGTCTGTATGCAGAGCTCACTGGGCCAGACGATGCAGCAGGGCATCTCCCGCTTCATCGGCGTAGCGGTGGGGGGCATCCAAGGCGTTCTAGTGCTGACATTGGGGCACTGGCTGGACTACCCGGCCTTGAAGGCCCTCGCTCTGGGGGCTGTATGCGTAGTGGGGATATGGTTCTGCCTGCTCATCAAGCGGCCTGCGGCCTGCGGGATGGCCTGTATCCTGCCCTGCGTCATCCTGCTCAACGGGACCAGCGGCGTGGAGCGCTACTACTATGCCGCCGCCCGCATCATCGAGACGGTGGTGGGAGTGGGGATCGCTTTCACGGTCAATGCGCTCCTCCCAGACCACAGGAGAGAGGGACAGGCGGAGGGGAAGACGCCCGACGAGGAAGACGAGACATAGTACGGGCTGAAAAGCGCACAGATATGCCCCCAGATGCAGGAAAAGGTAGATCCTGCATCTGGGGGCTTCCCTTTTATGGCGAGGCATGTTGTGGCAAGGAATGCGGCTTATCCCCGGCTCATATAAGTGCTGTAGAACATAAAGGGGGTCTTTCTATGCGATTTTTTCTGGTAAGGCGAAAGATATTGAACGCAGCGCTCTGTCTCTTGGCTGCCGCGGCCATGTTCTATGTGGTCGATCGTCCGGCGTTCATCAAAGCATCTGCCTCAGAACGGCAGCTCCCCATTTATTGCGTCCAACGCGATCAAAAGATGGTGTCTATCTCCTTCGACGCCGCCTGGGGTGATGGCAGATAGCGGTCCCTGGGGCCCAAGGGCTCCAGGGACTGCTGTTCTCGGGCTGCACAGCTCCGGCATCCTTCAAATGTGCTGGGATGGGAGGTGGTATCTGCGCAGGGGCGCAGGCCCTCTGCCTATCGGTATCTCGATCCACGTTCCCCGCGAGGAGAGCGATGTGGCCTGTCCCGGCCCCGTCCGGGCGAAGGGCCCGTATCCCTGCCTGCGTCCGCTCCAACGGGACCGACGAGCCCTTCCGCCCGGACCACCGCTTGATTTGGGGGGCACGATACAGTACAATGGGAGAGGACGGCAGGATGACCTGCCTTCACGACATGGAGGGGAGGGACCGCATGATGTCCCAGACGAATGCCCATATCCTGATGGTAGACGATGAGGAAGAGATCCGCCATGTGGTCAAGGTCCTGCTGGAGAGCGAGGGGTTCACAGTGACGGAGGCGGCCAGCGGCGAGGAGGCCCTGGCCCTCTTCACGCCGGATACAGATCTGGTGATCCTGGATGTGAAGATGCCGGGCATATCCGGCTACCATGTATGCCTGCGGCTGCGGGAGCGGTGGAACGTGCCTATCCTGTTCCTGACGGCCAGGACCCAGGACTCGGATCTGACTATGGGCTATTCCGCAGGAGGAGATGACTATCTGGCCAAACCATTCTCCTATCCGGAGCTGCTGGCCCGGGTGAAGGGACTGCTCCGGCGCTACCATGTCTACAAGGGGAAGATAGACTCCGGGGTAGACCAATATGTCGAGTGGCGGGGCCTGCGCCTCAGCTGCGACCGCAACGAGGTGTGGCGTGCCGGGCGGCAGATCGACTTGACGGAGAAAGAGTACCGGCTGCTCCGCCTGCTGCTGCTCCACCGGGGGAAGATATTCTCGGCCCAAAACCTGTATGAGAGCGTGTGGGAGGAGCCGTATCTGGCACCTTCCAGCAACACGGTGATGGTACATATCCGTAAGCTGCGGGAAAAGGTGGAACGGGATCCACAGCATCCGGAGCTGATCAAGACAGTATGGGGGAAGGGGTATCGGATTGAATAGGTGGCACGGGACCTCCCGACTGGGACTGAAATTCATCGGCGTGGCCGCCCTGGCCTTGACGGCGGCCCTGGCTCTGCGCGCCCTGCTGTATGACACGGTCCTGCCGGGGTGGCTCCAGTCTCCGGGATTCGAGGCGTACTGGTATGACCGCTATGGGGATACAGCGGCGGATTTCCAGAGCTATGTGAGCGCACGGGGCATGACGGTGCAGGAGGCCCTGCGAGACACCGCCTGGACGCGGCAGCATCCCCAAGTGGACCTCTATCTCGAGAGCCCCACGACCCTGGACACCCAGTTGCTGGAGAACTATGGGGGGGAGGTGGTGGCCTGTGCGGACGGGCTCTTATACGCATATCCCATGCCCGCCTACCTCTACTATGACAGTGCCTGCCGTATCCTCTCCCTTCTGGCCGCGGCTCTGTGCTTTTTTCTCATATTGACGCCATATACCGCCCTGTTGATCCGGCGGATCACCAAGCTGTCCCGGGATATGCAGGTGCTGGCCGGAGGAGACCTCACCTATCAGGTCGTATCCAACGGAAGGGACGAGCTGGCGGAGCTGGGCCGCAGCATCGAAGCTATGCGCTTGGCGGTCCTGGAACAGATGGAGAGGGAGAACCAGGCGGTCCGCGCTAACAGCCGTCTGATCACTTCTCTCTCGCACGACCTGCGTACCCCCCTGACCAAGCTGATGGGATATCTGGATATCCTCCGCCACGGGAAATATCGGGATGAGGCGCAGCGGGAGGAGTACCTGGATCGAGCGGCGGACAAGGCGCTCCAGATGCGCGCCCTATCCGATGAGATGTTCCGCCACTTCCAGGTGGGGGAGGGCTCCGCCTCGGAGCGGGAGCTCGTCTCCGGCCCCGTCTTCCTGGGCCAGCTGCTGTCCGAGCAGTGCTTCGATCTGGTGGAGGCGGGATTCTCGATACGCCCCCCAGTGGTGGAGGGAGATCACTGGTTATACGTTCGGACAGAGGATATCTGCCGGGTATTCGACAACCTGTTCGCCAACCTGAAAAAGTATGCCGACCCAGTCCGCCCCATCCGGCTGGCGGTATGGGAAGAGGAGAGAGAGGTGGTGGTAGAACTGGAGAACCGGGTAGGGGAAGGAGGGAGCGCGGACAGCCGCGGCATCGGACTGCCCACGGTACGGGCCCTCCTTGAGCGCAACGGAGGAAGTATGGAGATCCTGCATCTGGGCCTCCGATATCGGACCACGGTCCGGCTGCCCAAAGCGCCGGGGGAGGAACAGCCGAACGGATAGAACATACGAGAGGGGGCCCCG
>DWZK01000099.1 GCA_019117605.1 Candidatus Intestinimonas stercoravium
GGCCATGGGCTGGGCCGTGTCCAACGGCATCCTGTCCGGCAACGAGGCCGGCCAGCTGAGCCCCGGCGGGGCCGCCACCCGCGCCGAGGTGGCCCAGATGCTGCTCAACTACAGCAGGATCTGAGCCGGAAGACGACCGCACAGCGGAACACAAAGACGGAGCCCGGCGGCATGTGCCGCCGGGCTCCGTCCTTATATAAAAGGCGTCCCGCACGGGGACCGGCCAAAGGATGGAGAATATTTGGAGACTGTTTAGAGAACGTTTCGATTTTTTCGTCTTTCTGTTGAGAGCTGTTGCGTAGAATAAAGGCATCCCGGGACCCAGAGGGGCCCGGCCACTTGCAGATGGCAAGAAAGGACGGCTAGTATATGCAGCTCAAATGGAAAAAAAGCGCGGAGACCTCCCCGGCCGTGTCCGGTGGATCCGCCGCACCAAAGAAAAGACGAAAGGGAAGAGCCAAGAAGCTGATCGCCCTGGTGCTGGTATGTGCCGTGGCCGGAGGCGGCGCTTGGGTATTCCTGAACGGAGGCAACAGTTCCGCCCAGGCGGCGGACACCACCTACACCACCGCCGCTGTGGAGCGGCGGACCATCACCTCCACCATCACCGGCAGCGGCACCTTGCAGGCGGCGGACTCCTACTCCGTGACCACCCTGCTGGAGGACACCATCCTCACCGCTGACTTTGAAGAGGGGGACCAGGTGCAGGCCGGAGATGTCCTCTATACCATCGACGACAGCGACGCGGCCAGTTCCCTGGAGCGATCCCAGATCTCAGTGAGCCAGGCCCAGCGCAGCTATAACAACGCCCTGGAGAGCCTGGAGGATCTGACCGTCACAGCCACCGCCTCGGGCCGCATCCTCTCCCTGGATGTAGAGGAGGGGGACGAGGTGTCCGCAGGTCAGCAGGTAGCCACCATCCGGGACTCGGACACTATGGAGCTCACCGTCCCCTTCCCCGCCGACGATGCAGGGAGCTTCTATGTGGGGCAGAGCGCCACCGTCACTCTGGATCCCACCTTTGAGACACTGACGGGCACGGTCACCGAGATCGCGGCCAATACAGAGGTGCTCACCGGCAATATGATCGTTCGGGACGTGACCATCGATGTGTCCAATCCCGGTGGGCTCTCCACCACCCAGACCGCCTCCGCCACAGTGGGCGGCGTGGGCAGCAGCTCCGGCGGTACCTTTACATATAAAGAAGAGACGACGGTCACCGCCGCAGTGGGCGGTATGGTGGCCTCCATCTCTGTGGAGGAGGGGGACTGGGTGGACAAGGACCAGACCATCCTCCAGCTCAGCAGCGAGAGCCTGGACGACCAGGTCCAGAGCGCCTCTGAGAACCTGCGCAATTCGGAGATCTCCTATCAGCGGCAGACCGAGCAGCTGGACGACTATACCATCACCGCCCCCATCACCGGCACCATCGTGGACAAGAATTACAATGCCGGCGAGATCACCGAGTCCAATCAGGTGCTCTGCACCATCTACGACCTGTCCTACCTCACCATGACCCTCAGCGTGGACGAATTGGACATCGCCAACATCGAGGTGGGGCAGACGGTGTCCATCGAGGCCGACGCGGTGGAGGATAAGACCTACACCGGCGTAGTCACCAAGGTGAGCGTGGCGGGCACCTCCAGCGGCAGCGCCACCACCTACCCGGTGACCATCCGCATCGACGAGACCGACGGCCTCCTCCCCGGCATGAGCGTGGACGCCACCATCGAGCTGGGCAGCGCAGAGGATGTGCTGGCCATCCCCGCCGCCGCCCTCAACCGGGGCGACACCGTGCTCGTCACCGCCGACTCCCCCAGCGCCGCCAACGCAGAGACGGTACAGTCCACGGATGCCGAGGAGCTGCCCGAGAGCACAGAGGCCCCGGCGGCCACGGAGGTCCCTGCGGAGGACGGAGAGACAGAGCAGCAGTATGTCTCCATCCCCGTCACCACCGGCATCAGCGACGGCAGTTACATCGAGATCACGTCCGGCCTCCAGGAGGGAGACGTAGTGGTCTATATCCCCACCAGCTCCTCCTCTGACAGCAGCTTCCCCATGATGGGCGGCGGCGGTATGGGCGGCGGCGGTATGCCCGGCGGCGGTATGGGCGGCGGCGGTATGCCCGGTGGAGGCGGAGGCCCCGGCGGGTTCTAAGGAGGTCCTGATATGAACGCGCTCATCGAATTCAAAGATGTCTGCAAATATTATTATATGGGAGATACGGTGGTGAAGGCCGCCGACCACATCTCCTTCCAGGTGTTCAAAGGGGAGTTCGTGGCCATCGTCGGCCAGTCCGGCTCGGGCAAATCCACCTGTATGAACATCATCGGCTGCTTGGACGTGCCCACCTCGGGCACCTACCTGCTGGACGGCCGGGACGTGGGACAGATGAACAAAAACGAGCTGGCGGAGATCCGCAACGAGCTCCTGGGCTTTATCTTCCAGCAGTACAACCTGCTGCCGAAGTTGGATCTGGTGGAGAACGTGGAGGTGCCTCTGATGTATGCCGGCGTCCCCAAACGGGAGCGCCGGGAGCGGGCTCTGGTGGCCCTGGACATGGTGGGCCTGAAGGAAAAGTGCAAGCACAAGCCCAGCGAGCTCTCCGGCGGCCAGCAGCAGCGGGTGTCCATCGCCCGCGCCCTGGCGGGAGATCCGTCGGTGATCCTGGCCGATGAGCCCACCGGCGCTCTGGACTCCCGCACCGGCCGGGAGGTGCTGGGCATCATCCAGGAGCTCCACGCAGCCGGCAACACTGTGGTGCTCATCACCCACGACAACTCCATCGCCGTCCAGGCCCAGCGGATCATCCGCCTGGAGGACGGACATGTGATCTATGACGGCCCCGCCGACGCCCCTGAGGCGGTGGTGACCCTCAAGGCCGCCGGGACAGGGGGTGGGCTCCCCTCATGAGCATCCTGGAATCCCTGGAGCTGGCCCTGAAAAACATCGTCTCCAGCAAGACACGGACCCTGCTCACCATGCTGGGCATCATCATCGGCGTGGCGGCGGTGATCGTCATCGTGGGCCTGGGCAACGGCCTGGAGCAATATGTCACGGACAGCTTTTCCGATATGGGCACCAACACGCTCACCGTGACCGTCATGTCCCGGGGGGCCACCCGCACTCTGGACGTGGACGATATGTACGAGATCGTGGAGGAGAACAGCCAGTATCTGGACCTTTGCTCCCCCACGGCCAACATGATGGGCTATGTGAAGATCGGCTCGGAGACCACCACCTCCACCTCTATCCTGGGGGTCAGCGAGGACTACCTGGACATCGCGGGGGTATCCGTGGCCTCCGGCCGGGGCCTCCAGTACAGCGACATGGCCACCCGCAGCAAGGTGTGCGTCATCGGCGCATACCTGGACCGGGCCTACTTCGGCGGCAATGCCGTGGGCCAGACCCTGCGGGTGGGAGGACAGAGCCTCACCATCGTGGGGGTGCTGGAGCAGCAGGATGAGGACCTGGAGGAGGGGGGCAGCGATGACTGCCTCTATCTCCCCTATACCACCGCCTCCCGCATCTCGGGCGAGGTGAGCAGCTATGTGATCACCATGCGGGACGAGGACCACATGGACGAGAGCGTGAACGCCCTGGAGTCTGCCCTCTACGACTTTTTTGAGAGCGACGACTACTATACCGTCACCAGTATGGCCGAGATGCTGGAGACCATGACCAGCATGATCAATATCCTGGTGGGCGTGCTGGCGGGCATCGCCGCCATCTCGCTGGTGGTGGGCGGCATCGGCATCATGAACATCATGCTGGTGTCGGTGACCGAGCGCACCCGGGAGATCGGCATCCGCAAGTCCCTGGGCGCCAAGGAGCGGTATATCATGCAGCAGTTCGTCATCGAGGCCGCCTGTACCAGCGCCCTGGGAGGCGTCATCGGCATCCTGATGGGAGACGGCCTGTCCATCGCGGCCTCCCAGGTGGTCACCCGGGTGATGGGAGAGAGCCTCACCGTGGCCCCCACCGTGGGGGCGGTCCTCATGGCCTTCGGCATCTCGGTGGGCATCGGCATCCTCTTCGGCTACCTGCCCGCCAAAAAGGCCGCGGGGCTCAATCCCATCGACGCCCTGCACTATGACTGACAAGGGTACCGCCCGGCCCGGGAGGGGCGGGCGGACCTGAAAGGAGCAACAAGGATGAAAAAGCGTTTGATCTCCCTGACCGCCGCCCTGGCCCTGGCCCTCTCTCTGGCCGTCCCCGGGGCCCTGGCGGCGGACGGAGACACCATGCTGGAGACGGTCCGGGTGTTGGGGATCCTCTCCGGCGACGAGAACGGGGACCTGGCCCTCTCTTCCCCGGTGACCCGGGCGGAGTTCGTGAAGATGATGACTGCCGCCTCCACCTATAAGGACGCGGTGGGCACAGGCAGCGGCGCCTCCCTCTTCACCGATGTGAAGAGCGGGTATTGGGCCAACGGCTATATCCAGCTGGCTGTGGAGCAGGGCTGGGTCACCGGCTATGTGGACGGCTCTTTCCGTCCGGAGGCGACCATCACGCTGGAGGAGGCATGCACCGCCCTGCTGCGGCTGCTGGGCTTCGACTCCAGCAGCCTGTCCGGCTCCTTCCCTGATGCGCAGCTCTCCAAGGCAAGGTCGGTGGGGCTGCTGGACGACATGGACGTCTCCCAGGGGCAGACGCTGACCCGTCAGGACTGCGTGACCCTCTTCTATAATCTCCTCATCGCGGAGAACAGCGCCGGCACAGTGTACGGGACCACCCTGGGCTATACCGTCACCAACGGAGAGGTGGACTACTCCACCCTTGTCTCCAATGATACGAAGGGCCCCTATGTGAGTACGGACGGCACGGCCTCTCTCCCCTTCAGCGCGGAGGGCGCCACCGTCTACCGCAACGGCACCCTCTCCGACCTCTCCGTCCTCAAGCAGTACGACGTCTATTACTACAACGAGAGCCTGCGGACCGTGTGGATCTATACCAGCCGGGTCACCGGTACGCTCACTGCGGTCTCCCCCAACCGGGCGGCCCCCACCTCCGTCACAGTGGCGGGGACGGAATACAGCATCGGCACCTCCACCGCCACCTATAAGCTCTCCAGTCAGGGCGGCTTCGCCGACGGTGACACGGTCACCCTCCTCCTGGGCATGAACGGCGACGTGGTGGATGTGATCTCCGCCGGACAGAGCAGCGGGACCTATTACGGTGTGGTCCTCTCCAGCGAGAGGGCGGCGTCCAGCTCCAGCACCACCACCAGCGACACCACAAGCGTCCAGGTGGTCACCCAGGTGGCCTGTACCGACGGGACGGAGCGGACCTTCTACCACGAGGGCAGCACCCTCCGGACGGGCCGGGTGGTCCAGGTGGCGGTGGACCAGAGCGGCACCACGGTACGCTCCCTCTCGGATACGTCCCTCAGCGGGCGGGTGAGCTCCGACGGCACTACCTTCGCGGGCTATGAGCTGGCCGCGGATGTGGAGATCTTGGACACCGATGGCGAGGGCGGCTATGTCTCCGTCTACCCCTCCCGCATCGCAGGGGCCCGGCTGGAAGAAGGGGACGTGCGCTATTACCGGCTGGACGCCAACGGGGACATCGACCGGCTCATCCTGGAGGATGTCACTGGCGATACCTTGGATCACGTCTATGTCATCTCCGCCTCCACCAGTTCCGGCGATATGTCCACCAGCGGGACTTACCGCTACCTTTTGGATGGGGAGAGCCTTACCCTCAGCGGCAGCGTCATCTATGACATCTCGCGGGGAGGCGCGGCCCTGCTCACGGACAGCAGCGGCTCGGTGGAGCTCTTCCAGCAGCTGGAGGACGTGGACCTCACCAGTGTGGACGATCTGACAGCCACGGCCAACAACCGGGCATACAGCCTGGCGGAAGATGTCCAGGTCCTCCTGCGGGATGAGGACGGGGACCTGTATCCCACCACGCTCTCTGAGATCCAGGGCGGGGACTATTCCCTCACCGGCTGGTATGATGACTTCGACTATGCCGCCGGCGGGCGCATCCGGATCATCGTGGCCGAGTGAAAGACCGCGGAAGGATAGGAAAACGGCGCAGGCCGCAGAGCATCTGCTCTGCGGCCTGCGCCGTTTTGACGGATCATAGATATCTAGTCTTTTGGCGGCATGATCCTGGCGGTCCCGTCCACCACGCAGGTGCCGTCCTGGTCGGTGCAGACGGTGCGGAGCACGGCCCTGTTCCTGCCGGGGTCCAGCTGCTCCACCGTGACGGTGGCGGTGATGGTGTCCCCGATGCGGACCGGGGCGCGGAAGGACAGCTCCTGCCCCACATAGATGGTCCCCGGCCCGGGCAGCTGCATGCCGATGACCGCGGAG
>DWZK01000100.1 GCA_019117605.1 Candidatus Intestinimonas stercoravium
GCTTCTCCTACAACCTCTATCAGCTGGTGGGCCAGCTGGACCCGGACATCCAGGTGGTGCGCAGCGACCGGGTGACGGTGGAGGACATCCGCCGCCTCTCGCCTGCACACCTGATCCTCTCCCCCGGCCCGGGCCGTCCGGCGGACGCCGGCGTCTGTGAGGCGGCAGTGCTGGCCCTGGCGGAAGAGCTCCCCATCCTGGGGGTCTG
This sequence comes from Candidatus Intestinimonas stercoravium, assembly GCA_019117605.1. Lineage (GTDB taxonomy): Bacteria > Bacillota > Clostridia > Oscillospirales > Oscillospiraceae > Intestinimonas > Intestinimonas stercoravium. Next base: position 209 of record DWZK01000100.1, read on the forward strand.
CCTGGGCCACCAGGCCATCTGCGAGGCCCTGGGGGGGACCGTCTCTTATGCCAGGGAACTGATGCACGGGAGACAGTCCCAGGTCCGGCTGGACCTGACCTGTCCCCTCTTTCGGGGCCTTCCCGAGATCGTCCCCGCCGCCCGCTACCATTCTCTGGCCGCCGTGGAGGGGAGCCTGCCCCCCAGCCTGCACGTCACCGCCCGCGCCCCGGACGGAGAAGTGATGGCGGCACAGTACCAGGACCTGCCTGTCTACGGCCTACAGTTCCACCCGGAATCCATCCTGACGCCCCACGGCGCACACATCTTGAAAAACTTTTTGGAGGGATGAGCCATGATACGAGAAGCCATCGTCAAGATCGTCAACAAGGAGGACCTCACCTATGACGAGGCCTACTCCGTCATGAACGAGATCATGAGCGGCGAGACTACGCCTACCCAGAATGCGGCCTTCCTGGCCGCCCTGTCCACCAAGAGCGCCCGGGCGGAGACCATCGATGAGATCGCCGGCTGCGCCGCCGCCATGCGGGCCCACGCCACCAGAGTGGAGACGGGGATGGAGGTCTTTGAGATCGTGGGCACTGGCGGGGACGATGCCCACAGCTTCAACATCTCCACCACCTCTGCCCTGGTGGCGGCGGCGGGGGGCATGAAAGTGGCCAAGCACGGCAACCGGGCCGCCTCCTCTCAGTGCGGCACCGCCGACTGCCTGGAGGCCCTGGGGGTGGATATCCAGCAGAGCCCCGCCCGGTGCGTCCGTCTGCTGGATGAAGTGGGCATGTGTTTCTTCTTCGCCCAGAAGTACCACACGTCCATGAGATATGTGGGGGCCATCCGCAGGGAGCTGGGCTTCCGCACCGTGTTCAACATCCTGGGGCCCCTGACCAATCCGGCCACCCCATCCATGCAGCTTCTGGGGGTGTACGACGAGTATCTGGTGGCCCCCCTGGCCCAGGTGCTCATCGACCTGGGGGTGCGCCGGGGCATGGTGGTCTATGGCCAGGACAAGCTGGACGAGATCTCCATGTCCGCCCCCACTACCATCTGTGAGATCAAAGACGGCTGGTCCAAGGCTTACACCATCGCTCCCGAGGACTTCGGCCTGGTCCGCTGCTCCAGGGAGGACCTGAGGGGCGGCACGCCCTCGGAGAACGCCCAGATCGTCCGTGCCGTCCTCTCCGGCACGGAGCGGGGGCCCAAGCGGGGCGCAGTGCTGATGAACGCCGGGGCCTCCCTCTATATCGGGGGCAAAGCGGACACCATGGGAGACGGCATCGCCCTGGCGGCGGCGCTCATCGACTCGGGCAGGGCTCTGGAGACCCTGGAGAAGCTCATCGCCGTCAGCGATCTCCCGGAGGAGGAAGAGGCATGACCATTTTAGACCAACTGGCCGCCCACGCCCGGGAGCGGGTGGCGGCGGACAAGGAGGAGAACAGTCTGGATGCGCTCCAGGCCCAGTGCCGGGCTTTGGGGCGGGCGAACGGTGTGCGCTTTCGGGCCGCCCTGGAGAGGCCGGGCCTGTCTTTTATCTGCGAGGTGAAGAAGGCCTCCCCCTCCAAGGGGATCATCGCTCAGGACTTCCCTTATCTGGACATCGCCCGGGACTATGTGGCCGCCGGGGCGGATGCCATCTCCTGCCTCACCGAGCCCAAGTGGTTCCAGGGCTCCGACCAGATCTTCACGGAGATCCGTCAAACGGTGGACGTCCCCATGCTCCGCAAGGACTTCACTGTGGACGAGTATCAGCTCTGTCAGGCGAGGCTCCTGGGGGCGGACTGCGTCCTCCTCATCTGTGCCCTGCTGGGCACCAGGACCCTGGCGCGGTATCTGGGCCTCTGCCAGGAGCTGGGTCTGGCCGCCCTGGTGGAGGCCCACGACGAAGCGGAGATCGCCTCCGCCGTCTCTGCGGGAGCAGAGATCATCGGGGTGAACAACCGGGACCTGAAGGACTTCTCGGTGGATCTCGGCAACGCCGCCCGCCTGAGGGACCATATCCCGCCCGGCGTGCTCTATGTGGCGGAGAGCGGCGTCCACCGGCCGGAGGACGCCGCAGCGGTGAAGGCAGCAGGGGCGGACGCCGTGCTCATCGGCGAGTCCCTGATGCGTGCCAGGGACAAAGGCGCCATGTTGGCGGCCCTGCGGGAGGCGGCGCTATGAGCAAGATCAAGATCTGCGGTCTGTTTCGTCCCTGCGATATCGACTATGTCAATGAGGCCCGGCCCGACTGGTGCGGCTTCATCATCGACTTCCCCAGGAGCCACCGGAGCGTGACGCCGGACCAGGTCCGCTCTCTCCGGGCCGGTCTGGATCCGGCTATCGTCCCCGTGGGGGTCTTTGTGGACCGGCCGGCGGAGGAGGCGGCCGCCCTTCTGAACGACGGGACCATCCAGGTGGCCCAGCTCCATGGACGCGAGGATGCCGCCTACATCGCCGCTCTCCGGGCCCTTGCCCCCGGGAAGGAGATCTGGAAGGCGTTCAAGGTCCGTTCACCGGAAGACCTGGCCGCCGCAGCCGCCTCCCCGGCGGACCGGATCCTGCTGGACAACGGCTACGGTACCGGGCAGTCCTTCGACTGGTCCCTGGCCGGAAGCGTGACACGGCCTTTCCTCCTGGCGGGAGGCCTGACCTCTGAGAACATCCCCGACGCTGTCGCCCGTCTCCATCCTTACGGTCTGGACCTCTCCAGCGGGGTGGAGACAGACAGGCTGAAGGACCGAGATAAGATCTTGGCGGCTGTGGCCGCCGCAAGAAAGGAATGAGAAGCATGTCCAAGGGACGATTCGGGATCCACGGCGGGCAGTATATCCCCGAGACGCTGATGAACGCAGTGATCGAGCTGGAAGATGCCTACAACTACTACAAGGATGACCCCGAGTTCCAGACGGAGCTCACGGAGCTGTTCCATACATACGCCGGACGGCCCTCCCGGCTCTACTTCGCCCGGCGGATGACCGAGGACCTGGGCGGGGCCAAGATCTACCTCAAGCGGGAGGATCTGAACCACACCGGCGCCCACAAGATCAACAATGTGCTGGGCCAGGCCCTGCTGGCCAAGAAGATGGGCAAAACGCGCCTCATCGCCGAGACCGGCGCGGGGCAGCACGGCGTGGCCACCGCCACGGCGGCCGCGCTGTTCGGCATGGAGTGCGTGGTGTTCATGGGGGCTGAGGATACCCGCCGCCAGGCCCTGAATGTGTATAAGATGCGGCTGCTGGGCGCCAAGGTGGTGCCTGTGACCACCGGGACCGCCACTTTGAAAGACGCCTGCTCCGCCGCCTTTCGGGAATGGACCTCCCGCATCGCGGACACCCACTACTGTCTGGGCTCCGTCATGGGCCCACACCCCTTCCCCACCATGGTCCGGGATCTCCAGTCGGTGATCTCCCGGGAGATCGGGGAGCAGCTCCAGGAGAAGGAGGGTCGGCTGCCCGATGCGGTACTGGCCTGTGTGGGCGGCGGCTCCAACGCCATCGGTGCCTTCTATCACTTTATCGACGAGCCCTCCGTCCGGCTGATCGGCTGCGAGGCGGCGGGCCGGGGCGTGGACACCCCCGACACCGCGGCCACCATCGCCACCGGCCGTCTGGGCATCTTCCACGGCATGAAGTCCTACTTCTGTCAGGACCAGTACGGCCAGATCGCTCCTGTGTGGTCCATCTCCGCCGGGCTGGACTACCCCGGCATCGGCCCCGAGCACGCCTGGCTCTATGACACGGGCCGGGCGGAGTATGTAGCCGTCACTGACGAAGAGGCGGTGGCCGCCTTTGAGTACCTCAGCCGCACCGAGGGGATCATCCCCGCCATCGAGTCGGCCCATGCAGTGGCCCACGCCATGAAACTGGCCCCCACCATGGGGAGGGATCAGATCGTCGTCATCAACATCTCCGGGCGTGGGGACAAAGACTGTGCCTCCATCGCCCGGTACAGAGGGGAGGAGATCTCTGAATGAGCCGTATCAAAGAGGCATTTTCCCATGGCAAGGCGTTTATCCCCTTCCTCACCTGTGGGGATCCGGACCTAGAGACCACCGAGGCGGCCATCCGGGCCATGGAAGCGGCAGGGGCCGACCTCATCGAGCTGGGCATCCCCTTCTCCGACCCCACCGCAGAAGGTCCGGTGATCCAGGCCGCCAACGAGCGGGCTCTGGCCGCTGGGACCACCACGGATCAGATCTTCGACCTGGTCCGCCGCCTGAGGGCGGACATCACTGTGCCTCTGGTATTCATGACCTACGCCAATGTGGTGTTCTCCTATGGGACGGAGCGCTTCGTCTCCGCAGCGGCGGAGATCGGCATGGACGGCCTGATCCTCCCCGACGTGCCCTTCGAGGAGAAGGAGGAGTTCGCCGCCCCCTGCCGGGCCCGAGGTCTGGATCTCGTCTCCCTCATCGCCCCCACCTCGGCGGACCGGATCGGCCAGATCGCCCGGGAGGCGGAGGGGTTCCTCTACTGCGTGTCCTCCCTGGGGGTCACCGGCGTGCGCCAGACGCTCTCCGGCAGTGTGGGAGAGATGATCCGGCTGGCCAAAGCCGCCGCCCCGGACCTGCCCTGCGCCGTCGGCTTCGGCATCTCCACCCCCACCCAGGCAAGGGAGATGGCCGCCCTCTCTGATGGGGCCGTCGTGGGCTCCGCCATCGTCAAGCTGATGGATCGATACGGCCGGGAAGCTCCCGCCCATGTGGGCGCCTATGTAGCGGAGATGAAGGCCGCCGTGGCCCGCGCCTGACTGCCCCACAGATAAAAAATGAGCCTTTCCTCTCGGAAAGGCTCATTTTTTATCATCTACCGGCTCTCGGGACGCGGTGCTCCTCCGTCCCAGCCGAGGTCGGCGTGGACTTCCCCCCGCGGCGCAGAGGCGCGCTGTGGTCCCGTCTTTGGAGGATATACGCCTCCTCCCATCCTTCATCCCACGCCTTCGGCCCAGTCCATCAGGACGCCCAGGACGAACTTCTGCAGGTCCACCCCCACCTCCCGCCGGTAGGGCTCTCCGGTGAGCTCGTTGTTGGAGACGATCCGCAGGCCCAGGCAGGGCGTCCCGGCCTGGACGCAGACCCGATAGACCGCCGCGCTCTCCATGTCCTCGCAGTCCTCCCCTGCCCGCTCCCGCAGCCAGTGGATCCGGTCGTGTTCCCGGCTGAACAGGTCGCCGCTGCCCAGCCGCCCGCCGGTCACCCGGCCTGTGGGCGAAAAGGCGGCCTCGAAGCGGGCGGCCCACGCCGGATCCCCCGGGTAGACCACCGGCGGCGTGTCCTGCTGAAAGTCCCACAGAGACCACTCCTCCGGGCACATCCCCTCCCCCGGTCCCCTGTGGGGCGTGACGGCACTCTGGATATCCACGCAGGTCCGGCCCACCACGATGTCCCCCACATGGAGGTCTTCCCGGTGGGCACCGGCTGTCCCCTGGTCCAGGACCAGGGCGGGCCGGAAGGCCTGGATCCCCAGGGCCGTGGCGGCGGCGGCCCGGACCATCCCCACCTCCGTCCGGCTCACTGCCAGGGCCAGAGGCCCCACCCGGCCGCGCCAGAAGGAGAAGCCCCCGATCTCCAGCCGCTCCGCCTCCTCCAGGCGCGAGATCAGCCAGTCGGTCTCCACGTCCATGGCCCCCTGGATGAGGAGCAGGCCGCTCACCTGCCTCCACCTCCCATCCTTGCCTCCACCGCCCGCTGGGCCCGCCAGGAGAGCCAGGCGCACAGGCAGCCCACGGCACAGCCCGCCAGCACGTCACTGGGGAAGTGCACCCCCACATAGAGGCGGGAGAAGCCCATGAGCAGGGCGGCGGCGATACACAGGCACCTGAGCCACCTCTTCCCCGTGCACCGGGCCCATGTGACGCAGCAGGCGAAGGCGGCGCAGGTATGTCCCGAGGGGAAGGAGTTCGGGTCATCCTCCACCACCAGGGGCACCAGCCCCTCCAGCACCAGCCAGGGCCGGGTCCGGCCCACCAGGTGCTTGAGGAGCACATTGGTACACACCAGGCCGAAGAGCATGGCGATCAGGGCCCAGAAGCCCGCCTTCCGGGTCCTGGGGAAAAAGAGCAGGACCACACAGAGGGCGATCCACAGGATCCCTCCGTTCCCGAGCTGGGTGTAGAAAGAGAAGAACGCGTCCTGGACCGGTCCCCGCAGGACCTCCTGGATCCACAGCAGCGCACCGCCCTCCCACTGTGAGAGCGCTTCCATAGCAAGGGCCTCCTTTTTTTCAGTCGCAGATGATACAGACGAAAAACGGGCGGGGCCCCGCCCCGCCCGCCGTCTCAGCGGTCATGTTCAGCCCTGGGTGGGGGTCTCCCACTTGCAGCTGGTGATCAGGCCGTTGATCAGCTCGAAATGCACCGTCTTGACGATATGGATCTTGCCGGTGCGCACCTCCTGGGTGCCCACCTCGTTGGTGACGGCGTTGGTCACATTGGCCCGGATGGTGAAGGTCAGATCCAGGCTGTCGTCCTGCACGGGGAAGGTGAGCTCGTTCCCGTTCACGTCGGTCATGGTGAGCCCGCCAGTGTGCGGCTCGCTGGTCACCTCCACGACCCAGGCGTCCACCATCTCGCCGTTGGCCATGAGCTGGTCTCCCGTGCCGTCGCTGGGGATATAGTCCCGGACTCCCTCGTATACCTGGGGGTCCACGCCTTCCACTTTGACAGTATAAGTAAGCACGGTGGTGCCCACGCTGCCTGCGCTGTCCTTGCCCAGCAGCTTGGTGGCCACCAGAGCCACGGCCACGATCAGCAGGACCACCACCAGCAGGTCGATGATATTCAACTTCCCGAAGAGCTTCCCCTTCTCATCCACTACTTTCATGTCAAGCCTCCGTATTCGATCTCTTTGCGGCAGTGCCGGTGCCACGATTTCATTTGACCAGACTACCCAAGCATTGTATAATATTTTTTACCATGATTCAAGTGTTTTTTGGAGGCACCCATGAAAGTGATCCATCTCATCAGCGGCGGCGACAGCGGCGGCGCCAAGACCCATGTGCTCTCTCTGCTGCAGAATCTATCCAAGACCATCGATGTGACCATGGTCTGCTTTATGGAGGGCCCCTTCGCCCAGGAGGCCCGGGATCTGGGCATCCGCACCGAGGTCTATCCCAGCCGGAACGTGCTGGGCACTCTGCGGCGGCTGAAGGCCAAGGTCCTGGAGGAGGGCTTCGATATCATCCACAGCCACGGGGCCCGGGGCAACATGATGGCCGCCATGCTCCGCCGCTCCACCGGCCTGCCGGTGGTCACCACCGTCCACTCCGACTACCGGCTGGACTACCTGGGCCGTCCCTTCTCCCGCATCAGCTACGGCAGCATCAACACCCTGGCCCTCCGGCTGCTGGACTACCGCATCGGGGTATCCGATGCCATGGTGGACCTGCTCATCTCCCGGAAGTTCGACCCGGACAAGCTCTTCACCATCTATAACGGCCTGGATTTCACCCTCCCGCCCGCCGCCATGGACCGGGCCGCCTACTTCCGCTCGGTAGGGCTCCAGGCGGACGAGGATTCGGTGGTGGCGGGCATCGCCGCCCGCCTCAACCCGGTGAAGGACGTGGCCACCCTGATCCGGGGCTTCGCCAAGGCCCATGCCCAGTGTCCCCGCCTCCGCCTCCTCATCGCCGGGGACGGGGAGGAGCGCTCCATGCTGGAGCAGCTGGCCCGCGACCTGGGGGTGGCCCCCTATGTCTGTTTCGCCGGCTGGATCCAGGACACCAACACCTTTTATCAGTCCATCGACATCAACACCCTCACCTCCCTCTCCGAGACTTTCCCCTATGCCCTCACCGAGGGGGCCCGGGCCTTGCTGCCCACCATCAGCTCCCGGGTGGGCGGGGTCCCCTACCTCATCGACCACGGCGTCAACGGCCTGCTCTTCGAGCCGGGAGACGCGGATACGCTCTCCCGGCACCTGGTGGCCCTGGCGGAAGACCCGGTGCAGCGCAGGCACCTGGGGGAGCGCCTCCACCAGAAGGCGGTCACCGAGTACTCTCTGGAGTCCACCGTCCAGCGGCAGCTGGAGATCTACCGCGTCATCCTCCGCCGGAAGGCCCGGGAGACCGGCCGCCGGGACGGGGCACTGGTATGCGGCGCCTACGGCCGGGGGAACGCTGGCGACGACGCCATCCTGGAGGCCATCGTCCGGGAGCTGCGGCAGATCGACCCGGACCTGCCCGTATGGGTCCTCTCCCGGACCCCGGACGACACCCGCATGACCTACCGGGTCAACTCCATCTACACCTTCGCCTTCCCCAAGTTCCTCTGGCGGATGCGGAAGACCCGGCTCTATATCAACGGCGGCGGCTCCCTGATGCAGGACGTCACCTCTCACCGCTCCCTGTGGTTCTATCTCTTCACCATCTCCGCTGCCAAGAAGCTGGGCAACCGGGTGCTCATGTACGGCTGCGGCATCGGCCCCATCCACGCCCCCGCGAACCGGAAGCGCTGCGCCCATGTGCTCCAGAGGAACGTGGACATGATCACCCTTCGGGACACCCACTCCCTCACCGAGCTCCAGGATATGGGCATCGACGCCCCGGAGATCCTCCTCTCCTCCGACCCTACCGTCATCCTCCCCGCCGCCTCGTCCGAAGTCATCGACGGGATGCTGGAGAGCCGCGGCATGGATCCCCACGGCCGGTATATCGGCTTCACCCTCCGCCCCTGGCCGGGCTTCGAGGAGAAGGCGGAGATCTTCGGCCGCGCCGCAGACTATGCCTGGGAGAAGCACGGCCTCACCCCCGTGTTCCTGCCCATCGAGAAGCGGCTGGACGTGGCTGCCTGCAAAAAGGCCGCCGTCCATATGAAGGCTCCCCACTTCATCATCGAGGATACGGGGGCTTCCGACCACACCATCGGCCTCTTCTCCCGCATGCAGGTCGTGGTCTCCATGCGGCTCCACGCCCTGGTATTCTCCGCCGGACAGGGGGTCCCTCTGGTGGGCGTGGTGTACGACCAGAAGATCAGCTCCTTCCTGAGCTATATCGGCCAGGACCTGTTCACCGACCTGAAGGACGTGACCTATGAGAAGCTGTGCGCCCACATCGACGCCGCCGTGGAGCGCATCGGCGACACGGAGTTCCTCTCCGGCGGTGTGGACCGCCTGCGCCAGGTGGAGCGCCGGAACAGTGAGGCGGCGGAGAAGCTGCTCCAGATCCTCTGATCCCCAGACGTGAGCCCCCATGCGCTCTACAGGGCGGCCCTGGTGCGCCGGGGCCGCCCGCTTTGTCCCCATTTTGCAGATCGACGCGGTCCCGGTGCATACCGTACCGCCCTACCGCTTTCCCCATCCCAGGAGGTGCCCCTTTTTGCGTCAATATATCGTCCTCTCCGATGCGCCCTGGCGGTCTGTGCCCAGCCGCACCCAGCAGCTCTCCGCCCGTTTCCGGGGGGAGGTCCTCTATTTCGAGCCCCCCGGCGCCTCCAAGCGCAGCCATCGGGATCCCGGCCGCCAAGTCCGGCCCAACGTCATCCTCTACACCCTCCCCTCCGCCGGCCTGCTGCCGGTGGGCGGCGGGCTCTCCCGCCCGGGGGGCTGGCGGCGGCAGGGGGCGTTCATCTCCCGGGCCGTGCTCCGCCACGGCTTTCGGGAGCCCCTCCTCTGGACCACCTGTCCCGCCCAGGTCCACCTGCTGGACCACCTTACATACCGCGGCCTGGTCTACGACTGCGCCGCCGACTGGTCCCGCCTCTCTCCCCGTTGGGAGGGGGACCTGGCCGCCGCCGCCGATGTGGTCTTCGCCGCCTCCCCCGCCCTGGCCGACCACCTGTCCCCTTGCAGCGGCAACATCGCCCTCCTCCCCAACGGGGTCAACTTCCCCATGTTCTGCCGCAGCGACCTGGACCCGCCCCGGGAGCTCCGGGGCATCCGGGGGCCCGTGCTGGGGTGGATCGGCTCCATCGACGAGCGCCTGGACCTCTCCCCCCTGCTCCGCACCGCCCGGGAGCACCCCCGGTGGACCTTCCTTCTGGTGGGGAAGGTGCTCCGCAATCCCCTGCTCGCCGCCCTTCAGGCCCTGCCCAACGTCCATTTCGCGGGGCACAGGCCCATGGTGGAGATCCCCGAGTATGTGGGCTGCTTCGACGTGTGCCTGGACCTTCGGCGGAAGGGCCAGGACATCTATGAGATCGTCCCCCGCCGCGTCTTCGAGTATCTCTCCACCGGCAAGCCCATCGTCACCCCGCTCTATCCCGGACAAGTGGAGGCCTTCCCTGATGTGATCTACGGCGCCCACGGCCCGGAGGAGTACAGCCTCCTGTGCGAGCGCGCCCTGGAGGAGGACCCCGCCTGGGTCTCCCAGCGCCGGAAGGACTACGGCGCCGCCGCGGCCTGGTCCCGGCGGGTGGAGGAGGTCCAACAGATCCTGAGAGATATCGGGCTGGCGTGAGGGCCGCAAAAACTTTTTACGATCTCTCCCCCCCTTTTTTTACACGACTTGTACAAGCATACGAAATTGGGAGGGTCCTCTTGCAATCAGCGCCAAGTTTCGATATAGTTAAGTCGATCCTGCTACGGAGGTGCGGCAATGAATCTCTCACCCTTTGATGGCGCTCATCAGATGGTGCAGGGCCGTAATGCGTCCAGAGGCGCTCTGTGATCCCTATCAGGCCATTCTAGCTGTTTGAATGGCCTGATTTTCTTTTTATTTTTAGGGTAAGATCTTTATTTTCAGGAGGTAGCATATGAGCAAGAAAGTCGCCGTGGTCATGGGTTCCGACAGCGATCTGGAGACCATGAGGCCCTGTATCGCCCGTCTTGGAGCCTTCGGCATCCCCACGGAGGTCCGGGTGATCTCCGCCCACCGCACCCCTGCCGCCGCCGAACAGTTCGCCTCTTCGGCCCGCGAGGAGGGCTTCGGCGTCATCATCGCCGCCGCGGGCAAGGCCGCCCATCTGGCCGGTGTGATCGCCGCCTACACCACCCTTCCCGTCATCGGCGTTCCTATCAAGACCTCGCTGATGGGTGGACTGGACTCCCTGCTCTCCATGGTGCAGATGCCCAAGGGCATCCCCGTGGCCTGCGTGGCCGTGGACGGGGCGGACAACGCCGCCATCCTGGCCGCCCAGATGCTGGCCCTCAGCGACGGCGGATTGGCAGACGCTCTCACCGCTTTCAAGGCCCAGATGGCCGAAGAGGTCGCCGAGAAGGACCGGCACATCGCCGAGAAGCTGTGAGCCCCCGGCCAACAGGTCTAAAATGCGCGATAACGATATAAATATATAAATAAAAGGAGCAGAACGATCATGGCTTACGAGAAGAGAGAGCAGCTCTATGAGGGAAAGGCCAAGAAGGTCTACGCCACCGAGGACCCCAACGTGGTCATCGTGTCCTACAAGGACGACGCCACCGCCTTCAACGGGCAGAAGAAGGGCACCATCACCGGCAAGGGCGCGATCAACAACCGCATGACCAACAACCTGATGCGCCGCCTGGAGGCCAAGGGCGTGCCCACCCACTACATCGAGGAGCTCAACGACCGGGAGACCGCGGTGAAGAAGGTCTCCATCGTGCCCCTGGAGGTCATCGTGCGCAACATCTCCGCCGGCTCCTTCGCCAAGCGCTACGGCGTGGAGGAGGGCATCGTGTTCGACGAGCCCACCTTCGAGTTCTCCTATAAGAACGATGACCTGGGCGATCCCCTGCTCAACACCTCTCACGCCCTGGCCCTGAAGCTGGCCACCCGGGAGGAGATCGACCTCATCCGCAAGTACACCATGATGGTCAACGACCTGCTCAAGGGCTTCATGAAGGAGATCGGCATCGACCTGGTGGACTTCAAGCTGGAGTTCGGCAAGACCGCCGACGGCACCATCGTGCTGGCCGACGAGATCAGCCCCGACACCTGCCGCCTGTGGGACGAGAAGACCCATGAGAAGCTGGACAAGGACCGCTTCCGCCGGGACCTGGGCGGCGCAGAGGAGGCCTATGAAGAGGTCATGCGCCGCCTGATGGGGGATCGGTAAGGCATGGGCGGATTTTTCGGCGCTGTCTCCAAGCGGGACTGTGTCCTGGATGTCTTTTTCGGGACCGACTACCACTCCCACCTGGGCACCCGCCGGGGCGGCATGGTGGTCTACGACTGCCACGACGGCTTCCAGCGGCAGATCCACAACATCGAGAACACCCCCTTCCGCACCAAGTTCGAGGAGGACCTGAACACCTTCCACGGCTGCTCGGGCATCGGCTGCATCAGCGACACCGATCCCCAGCCCCTGCTGGTGCGCTCCCATCTGGGCCTCTACGCTATCACCACCGTGGGCATCATCAACAATGCCGACGCGCTGGTGGAGAAATATTTCTCCGACCACGGCCACCAGTTCATGGCCATGAGCTCCGGCAAGGTGAACGCCTCCGAGCTCATCGCCGCCCTCATCAACCAGTGCGACGACCTGGTCTCCGGCATCCGCCACGCCCAGGAGTCCATCGACGGCTCCTGCACCATCCTCATTTTGGACAAGGATGGCATCGTGGCCGCCCGGGACAAGCTGGGCCGCCTCCCCGTGCTGGTGGGACAGGATGAGAACGGCTGCTGCGTGTCTTTCGAGTCCTTCGCCTACCACAAGCTGGGCTATCACGACGCCCACGAGCTGGGTCCCCGCGAGATCGTCCGGGTCACGCCCGAGGGCTGGGAGACTCTCTCCCCCGCCGGGGAAGAGATGCGGATCTGCGCCTTCCTGTGGACCTACTACGGCTATCCCAACTCCAACTACGAGGGGGTCAACGTAGAGGTCATGCGCTACCGCAACGGCGAGATCATGGCCCGGGACGAGATCCAGAAGGGCCAGCTGCCCAAGGTGGACTATGTGGCCGGCGTCCCCGACTCCGGCGTCCCCCACGCGATCGGCTTCGCCAACCGCAGCGGCAAATCTTTCGCCCGCCCCTTCGTCAAATACACCCCCACCTGGCCCCGCTCCTTCATGCCTGCCAGTCAGGAGGTGCGCAACCAGGTGGCCAAGATGAAGCAGATCCCCGTCCCCGAGCTCATCGAGGGCAAGAAGCTCCTCTTCGTGGACGACTCCATCGTCCGGGGCACACAGCTGCGGGAGACCGTGGAGTTCCTCTACGAGTCCGGCGCGGAGGAGGTACATATGCGCTCCGCCTGCCCCCCCATCATGTACGGCTGCAAGTTCCTCAACTTCTCCCGCAGCAACTCCGACATGGAGCTGCTGGCCCGGCGGATCGTCCAGGAGCTGGAGGGCGACGAGGGCCAGCAGCACCTGGAGGAGTACGCCGACGCCTCCACCCAGCGGGGGCAGTGCATGCTCCAGGCCATCTGCAAGGAGATGGGCTTCGACTCTCTGGGCTATCAGTCCCTGGACGGCCTGCTGGAGGCCATCGGCATCGACCGCAGCAAGATCTGCACCTACTGCTGGAATGGTCAGGAGTGACCGCTCCGCCCTGTCCCATATCTTTTCCTAAGGCGAGGTCTTCCCATATGTCTACACTTCACGAAGAATGCGGCGTCTTCGGCCTCCGCGCGGAGGGCATCCGCAACGCCGCCCCCCTCACTTACAACGCCCTGTACGCCCTCCAGCACCGCGGACAGGAGAGCGCGGGCATCGCCATCAACGACGATGGGGTGATCAAGAGCCACAAAGACGTGGGATTGGTCAGCGAAGTCTTCACTCCCCAGGTCCTGGAGGAGCTGGGCGAGGGGAGCATGGCCGTGGGCCATGTCCGTTACGCCACCACCGGCAACAAGAGCCGCACCAACGCCCAGCCCCTGGTCATCAACCATGTGAAGGGCTCCATGTGTCTGGCCCATAACGGCAATCTCACCAACGCCGCCGAGCTCCGGGAGAAGCTGGAGCTCTCCGGCGCCATCTTCCACACCACCAGCGACACCGAGGTCATCGCCTACATCATCACCGGCCAGCGGCTGAAGGCCCCCTCCATCGAAGAGGCGGTCTCCGCCGCCATGGACGTGATACAGGGGGCCTACTCCCTGGTGCTCATGTCCGCCCGGAAGCTCATCGGCGTCCGGGATCCCAACGGCTTCCGTCCCCTGTGCATCGGCACCCTGGACGGGGGCTATGTCTTTGCCTCGGAGAGCTGCGCTCTGGACGCGATCGGGGCCCATTTCCTCCGGGACGTGGAGCCCGGCGAGATCGTGGTGGCGGATGAGAGCGGGCTGCGCAGCATCCGCACCCACTGCGGACAGCGGAAGAGCAGCCTGTGCGTCTTCGAGTTCATCTACTTCGCCCGGCCCGACTCGGTGATCGACGGGGCCGGCGTCCACGAGGCCCGGCTCCGGGCGGGGGCCTTCCTGGCCCTGGAGCACCCGGTCCAGGCGGACATCGTCATCGGCGTCCCCGACTCCGGCATCGACGCCGCAGTGGGCTTCGCCAGGCAGTCCGGCATCCCCTACGGGGTGGGCTTCACCAAGAACAAGTACATCGCCCGCACCTTCATCTCCCCCGGCCAGCAGGCCCGGACCGACAAGGTCCGGATCAAGCTCAATCCCATCTCCTCCGAGGTCAACGGCAAGCGGGTGGTCATCATCGACGACTCCATCGTCCGGGGCACCACCTCCGCCCGTATCGTCAAGCTGCTGCGGGACGCGGGGGCCTCCGAGATCCATATGCGCATCTCCGCGCCCCCCTTCCTCCACCCCTGCTATTTCGGCACGGACATCGACTCCCGGGACAACCTGATCGCCTGCGACCACTCCGTGGAGGAGATCGCCGCCATCATCGGCGCGGACAGCCTGGGCTACCTCAGCGTGGACAGCGTCCACAAGCTGGCCAACGGCTGCCACTGCACGTTCTGCGATGGCTGCTTCACCGGCAGCTACCCCATCCCCGTCCCCGAGGTCCGGGAAAAGTTCCGCTTCGAGCGGAAGCTCAGTCAGAGCAAAGAGTAAGAAGGAGGTCCTACATGAAAAACTCCCACAGTGAGAGCTACGCCGCCGCCGGCGTGGACGTGACCGCCGGCTATGAGGCGGTGGACCGCATCAAGCCCATGGTGGAATCCACCTACATCCCCGGGGTCATCGGCACCCTGGGCGGCTTCGGCGGCCTGTTCGCCCCCGACTTCTCCGGCATGAAGAAGCCGGTGCTGGTCTCCGGCACCGACGGCGTGGGCACCAAGCTCCGCCTGGCCCAGCTCATGGACAAGCACGACACCATCGGCATCGACTGCGTGGCCATGTGCGTCAACGATATCATCTGCGGCGGCGCCGCCCCCCTCTTCTTCCTGGACTACATCGCCTGCGGCAAGAACGACCCCGGCCGCATCGCCGACATCGTATCCGGCATCACCGAGGGCTGCCGGCAGGCGGGCTGCGCCCTGGTGGGGGGAGAGACTGCCGAGCACCCCGGGCTCATGGCAGAGGACGACTACGACGTGGCCGGCTTCTCCGTGGGCATCGTGGACGAGGAGAAGATCATCGACGGCCGGGACCTGGCCCAGGGGGACGTGCTCATCGGCCTGGGCTCCTCCGGCGTCCACTCCAACGGCTTCTCCCTGGTGCGCAAGGTCTTCGATGTGGAGCACGCCGACCTCGCCGCCCCTGTGGACGAGCTGGGCGGCAAGAGCCTGGGGGAGACCCTCCTCGCCCCCACCCGCATCTATGTGAAGTCCGTCCAGTGCCTGCTGAAGAACGGGGTCCACATCCGGGCCATCAGCCACATCACCGGCGGCGGCCTCTATGAGAACGTGCCCCGGATGATGAAGGAGGGCCTCACCGCCCGGATCGAGACCGCCTCCTTCCCCGTGCCCCCCATCTTCGGCCTGATCGCCAAGAAGGGCGGCATCCCCATGCGGGACATGTACAACACCTTCAACATGGGCGTGGGCCTGATCCTGGCCGTGCCCAAGGACGAGGTGGGCCTGGCCAAGGGGATCCTCTGCCGGGCCGGCGAGCGGGCCTACATCATCGGCTCGGTGGTCAAGGGCGATGCCGGGGTGGAGCTGGTATGAGCGGCAAGCGCATCGCCGTGCTGGTCTCCGGCGGCGGCACCAACCTCCAGGCCCTGATCGACGCCCAGAAGGCCGGACAGCTGGGGGGCGGCGAGATCGTGGCGGTCCTCTCCTCCAAGGAGGGGGCCTACGCCCTGGAGCGGGCGGCGAAGGCGGGGATCCCCGGCTTCGTCCTCCCCCGGAAGTCCTTCCCTGACAACGGAGCCATGACCCGGGCCATCGTGGACGAGCTCCAGTCCCTCCAGGTGGATCTGGTGGTGCTGGCCGGCTTCCTCCACATCCTCACCGGGGAGATCGTGGCGGCCTACCCCAACGCGATCCTGAACGTCCACCCGGCCCTCATCCCCTCCTTCTGCGGGGCGGGGGCCTACGGCCTCCACGTCCACGAGCAGGCCCTGGCCTACGGCGTGAAGGTCACCGGCGCCACCGTCCACTTCGTCAACGAAGAGCCCGACGGCGGCCCCATCGTCCTCCAGAAGGCGGTGTCCGTCCGGGAGGGCGACACCCCCGAGGCGCTCCAGCGCCGGGTCATGGAGGAGGCCGAGTGGCAGATCCTCCCCCAGGCCGTGGCCCTCTTCTGCCAGGGGCGGCTCACTGTGGAGGGGCGCACCGTACACATCAAGGAGGTTTGACCCATGACAGATCTCAACGCATATCTGAAACAGAACCCCTACCCCGGCCGGGGCATCCTGCTGGGCCGCAGCGCCGACGGGAAGAAGGCGGTCATCGCCTACTTCATCATGGGCCGCAGCGAGAACAGCCGCAACCGCATCTTCGAGACCACGGAGGACGGCATCCGCACCAAGGCCTTCGACGAGTCCAGGATGACCGACCCCTCCCTCATCATCTACCACCCGGTGCGGGTGGTGGGCCGGGGCACCGTGGTCACCAACGGCGACCAGACCGACACCATCCGGGACCATATCCTGGCGGGCCAGACCTTCGAGCAGGCTCTCCGCACCCGGGAGTTCGAGCCCGACGGCCCCAACTACACCCCCCGGATCTCCGGCCTGCTGTCCCCCGACGGCAGCTATAAGCTGTCCATCCTCAAGTCCGCCCAGGGCGACCCGGCCTGCTGCCAGCGCTTCTTCTTCGAGTACGCCGCCCCCATCGCCGGGCAGGGCCACTTCATCAGCACCTATGAGACCGACGGCGACCCCCTCCCCTCCTTCCAGGGAGAGCCCAAGACCGTCGCCCTCCCGGAGCAGGACCTGAAGGCCTTCGGCGGCGGCCTGTGGGAGAGCCTCAACGCCGACAACAAGGTCTCCCTCTTCGTGCGGTACATCGACCTGGCCACCGGCGAGGCGGAGACCGCCCTCTACAACAAGCATCTGATGTGACGGAAAGAAGGAGCGCGTGAACCATGACTGAACTGGAACTGAAATACGGCTGCAACCCCAACCAGAAGCCCGCCCGCATCTTCATGGAGTCCGGCGAGCTGCCCATCAAGGTCCTCAACGGCAAGCCCGGCTACATCAACTTCCTGGACGCCTTCAACTCCTGGCAGCTGGTGAAGGAGCTCAAGGAGGCCACCGGCCTGCCCTCCGCCGCCTCCTTCAAGCACGTCTCCCCCGCCGGCGCCGCCGTGGGCACCGAGCTCACCGACGTGGAGCGGAAGATCTACTTCGCCGAGGGGATGGATCTCTCCCCCATCGCCTCCGCCTATGTCCGGGCCCGGGGGGCGGACCGGCTGTGCTCCTACGGCGACTGGGCCGCTCTCTCCGACGTCTGCGATGAGCAGACCGCCCGGTATCTGGCCCTGGAGGTCTCCGACGGCGTCATCGCCCCCGGCTACACCGAGAAGGCCCTGGAGATCCTCAAGGGCAAGCGCAAGGGCGGCTACAACGTGGTGGAGATCGACCCCGCCTACGTCCCCAAGCACATCGAGCACAAGGACGTTTTCGGCGTCACCTTCGAGCAGGGCCGCAACGACTTCAAGATCGACGAGGCGCTGCTGGGGAACATCGTCACCGAGAACAAGGACCTGCCCCAGCAGGCCAAGCGGGACATGCTCCTGGCCCTCATCACCCTGAAGTACACCCAGTCCAACTCCGTCTGCTATGTGAAGGACGGGCAGGCCATCGGCGTGGGCGCCGGCCAGCAGAGCCGCATCCACTGCACCCGTCTGGCGGGCAACAAGGCGGACAACTGGCTGCTGCGCCAGCACCCCAAGACCCTGGCCCTCCAGTTCGTCCCCGGCATCCGCCGTCCCGACCGGGACAACGCCATCGACGTCTACCTCTCCGACGAGTACATGGACGTGCTCGCCGACGGCGTATGGCAGCAGACCTTCGCCGTGAAGCCCGAGGTGCTCACCGCAGAGGAGAAGAGGGAGTGGATCGCCAAGCAGTCCGGGGTCACCGTGGGCTCCGACGCCTTCTTCCCCTTCGGCGACAACGTGGAGCGGGCCCGGAAGTCCGGCGTGCAGTACATCGTCCAGCCCGGCGGCTCTATCCGGGATGACCACGTGATCGACACCTGCAACAAGTACGGCATCGTCATGGCCTTCACCGGGATGCGCCTGTTCCACCACTGATCCCCATGACGGCCACCCAGCTCAAGTACCTGGCCGCCGTCTTCATGGTCATCGACCATGTGGGGATGCTCTTCGAGCCCCTCTCCGGCCTCTTCCCGCAGGACTCCCTGTGGTACTACGCCTTCCGCTATGTGGGGCGGCTGGCCTTCCCGATCTTCGCCTATTTCGTGGCGGAGGGCTGCCGGAGGACCCATGACTATACCGCCTATCTCAAGCGGCTCTTCCTCTTCGCACTGCTCACCCAGATCCCCCTCTACATCGCCATGCCGGAGGACGGGCGCAGCGTCATCACCACCTTTTTCCTGGCCTCCCTGGCCATCGGCGTATACCGCCGCTGCCGGGATGCCGGACGGCCCCTGCCCGGCATCCTGGCGGCCGGGATCTGTGTCTTCCTGGCCCAGCCCCTCCACGGGGACTACGGCTGGGTCGGCGCTCTCACCGTGGTGGCCGTCTATCTGGCCGGTGAGGAGCGGCGGCGTCAGCTGGCCGTCCTGGCCCTGTGCATCCTCTTCTACTACCTGGCAGGCGGCCTGTGGGCCTACTGGGGCGCTCCCGCTCTGGCCCTGTTGAAAAGTGACGGCTGGGCGCTCTTCCTCACAGACATGGCGGCCAGGATCCCCTATTTCCGGCGCTTCTATCTCCCCTACTCCCTGCTGATGGGCGGCTTCGCCTGCCTGTCCCTGGTCCCCCTCTCCCGCTATAACGAGGAGCGGGGCGGGGGCAGCCGCTGGTTCTTCTACTGGTTCTACCCTGTCCATCTGGTGGTCCTGTATGGACTGAGCCTGTTCTTTTAGACTATGATACGAATCGGAGGTCATCCCATGAAGGTCCTTGTCGTCGGCGGCGGCGGCCGCGAACACGCCATCCTCTGGGCCCTGTCCAAGAGCCCCAAGGTATCCCAGCTCTACTGCGCCCCCGGCAACGGCGGCATCGCCGCCCTGGCCGAGTGCGTCCCCATCAAGGCCACCGACGTGGCCGCCATGGTCTCCTGGGCCAAGGAGAACGCCATGGACTTCGTGGTAGTGGCCCCGGACGACCCCCTGGCCCTGGGCATGGTGGACGCCCTGGAGGAGGCGGGGATCCCCGCCTTCGGCCCCAGGGCCAACGCCGCCATCGTGGAGTCCAGCAAGATCTTCTCCAAAGAGCTCATGGCCAAATACCACATCCCCACCGCCAAGTACCAGTCCTTCACCGATCTGGACGAGGCCCTGGCCTATATCCGCCGGGAGGGCGCCCCCATCGTGGTCAAGGCCGACGGCCTGGCCCTGGGCAAGGGCGTGGTGGTGGCCCAGACCGTGGCCGAGGCGGAGGAGGCCGCCCGCTCCATGATGGCGGACGGGAAGTTCGGCGCCGCCGGGTCCCGGGTGGTCATCGAGGAGTGCATGACCGGCCCCGAGGTCACCGTCCTCTGCTTCACCGACGGGGAGCACCTCTCCCCCATGCCCCCCTCCCGGGACCACAAACGGGCCTATGACGGGGACAAGGGCCCCAACACCGGCGGCATGGGGGCCATCTCCCCCGCTCCCGGCTATACCCCCGAGATCGCCCGGCGCTGCATGGAGGAGATCTTCCGCCCCACCATCGACGCCCTCCGGGCGGAGGGCCGTCCCTTCCGGGGCGTGCTCTACTTCGGCCTCATGCTCACCCCCGACGGCCCCAAGGTGGTGGAGTACAACGCCCGCTTCGGCGACCCGGAGTGTCAGGCCGTCCTCTCCCTGCTGGAGAGCGACCTCATGGAGATCTTCCTGGCCTGCCGAAACGGCACCCTGGATCAGCTGGACGTCCGCTGGACGGACGGGGCCGCCTGCTGCCTGGTGCTGGCCTCCGGCGGCTACCCCGGCAAGTACGAGACCGGCCTGCCCATCACCGGCCTGGAGGAGGCGGGCAGGACCGCCGTGGTCTTCCACGCCGGCACCAAGCGGGGCGAGGACGGGCAGATCCTCACCTCCGGCGGCCGGGTCCTGGGGGTCACCGCCACGGCGGACACCCTGGAGGCCGCCATCCAGAAGGCCTATGAGAGCGCCGGGGCCATCTCTTTCCCCGATATGCACTTCCGCACCGACATCGGCCGCACGGTCTGACCGGGAGCCTGTATCCCTTGCAGCCCTAAGGGTGCAACCCCTGGTTGTCAAATTGGACACAGTTCTTGGTTGCGCCTTTTGCCTCTTTTTGGTAGTCTGTAGGGCGTCAAAAGGAGGATGCTGATATGAGCTTTCAAGAACGTCTCTACCGCCTGCGCCGGGAGCGGGGCCTGTCCCAGGAGGAGCTGGGCAACATCCTGGGCGTCTCCCGGCAGGCGGTCCAGAAGTGGGAGTCCGGCGTCTCCCGCCCGGACCTGGACAACCTGACCGCCCTGGCCCAGCAGTTTTCCGTGAGCCTGGACTACCTCATCCTGGGCCAGGAGCCCCCGGAGCCCGCTCCCGGCGTCCCGCCGGAGGCCCCCGCCGCTCCCGGCGTGCGGACGGTATATGTAGCCGACCTCCGCTACCTCCACTATGAGTACAAGAGCAAGGTCACCCTCTTCGGCCTGCCCCTGGTCCACATCAATGTGGGCCGCTACGGCCTCCACTGGGCCCGGGGGATCGTGGCCGTGGGCAACGTGGCCACCGGCGTGGCGGCTCTGGGCGGCCTCTCCGCAGGGCTCCTGTCTGTGGGCGGCGTCGGCGTAGGCGCGGTCGCTCTGGCGGGCCTGGGGGCGGGGCTGATCGCCCTGGGCGGGATGGCCGCCGGGGCCCTGTGCGCCGTGGGCGGCGCGGCCTTCAGCTTCGGTCTGGCCGTGGGCGGCTGCGCCATAGGCGGCGCATGGGCGGTCGGCGGGGCGGCCTCCGCCTCCCAGATCGCCGCAGGCGGGGCGGCCTCCGCCCCCATCGCCATCGGACAGGCCGTGGATGGGGCGGTGGTCTTCCCCGCCGATACCTGGGGTCCCGGCACGGCGGAGGCCATCCGGGAGGCCATCCTCTCCCACTTCCCCCGCACCCCCGAGCTGCTGGTCCGCCTCTTCTCTCAGTTCCACTGATGCGGACCGCTCCCTATCCCTATGCGCGCGGCGGGACAGATCGTCCCGCCGCGCATTTTATCACCTGGAGGGGTGTCCCATGCGCAAGATCTCCGCTCTGACGGTGGCCACCGTCTTCACCGGCAGCTTCCTGGGGGCGGGCTTCCTGTCCGGCCAGGAGCTGCTCCAGTTCTTCGGCGTGTTCGGCGGCTACGGCCTGGCCGGGATGGTCCTGTCCATCTGCGCCTTCTGCCTCTTCAGCGCCCTGGTCCTCTTCGTGGCCCGCCGCACCGGACAGACCGAGTTCGACCGCATCATCGTGAAGGCGGATCTGCCCTGGCTCCGCGGCCTGGTGAACGCCGTCTTCCTCTTTTTCCTCTTCGACGTGCTGGTGACCATGGTCGCCGGGGCGGGCGCTCTGCTGGAGCAGGTATTCGGCCTGCCTGCGGCGGCGGGGAACGCCCTCATGACCGCCCTCATCCTGCTGGTGGCCCTCTCCGGCACTTCCGGCCTGCTGGCCTCTTTCAACATCGTGGTCCCCCTGCTGGTGGCCGCGGCGGCGGTGGTGAGCCTCCTCTCCCCCTCCGTCCTCTCCCCCGGCCCGATCGAGGCCCGCCCCTTCTCCACCGGCGCCCCCCTCCTGGGCAACTGGCTCCTCTCCGCCCTGTCCTTCGTCTCCTACAACATGATGGCGGCGGTGTCCATCCTGGCCCCTCTGAGCCGGGATATGGAGGGCCCCGGGACGGTCCGCCGGGGCCTGGCGGTGGGCACCGGGCTCCTGGCCCTCATCTTCGTGTGCATCCTCCTGCCCATGGTGGTCTACCAGGGAGAGATCGGCGGGGAGGCGCTCCCCATGCTGGCGCTGGCCGACCGGGTGGCCGCCCCTCTGGGGATCGTCTACGCCCTGCTCCTCTTCGCGGGGATGTTCACCGGCGGTCTCTCCAGCCTCTACGGCATCACCGCCCGCCTCCAGGCCGCGGGGAGGGGCGGGCACAGGAGGACGGTGGTGCTGCTCTGCGTGCCGGCCTTCTTCGGGAGCCTCTTCGGCTTCACGGACCTGGTCCGCTTCGTCTACCCCATCTGCGGCTATGTGGGCTTCTTCGCCCTTCTGGGCATCCTCCACCACGCGTTCCTCCTCTGGCGGGAGGGCGCGTGAACGCCCTGCCTTGCGCGCCGCCGTTTTTTCTGTTATCCTAGTGGTAAAGCCGAACGCTGTCATTCCATTCATTTCAGGAGGGATCCTCATATGCTGACCATCCATCGCCAGCCCATGCGCTGGCAGGGCGGGCGCTTCGTCCCCGCCGCCGGGAGCGAGGGCTGGGACAAGACCATGGCCTGGTCCATCCTCCAGGCACACAACACCTCCGGCTCCATGGACCGGCTGGCCGTCCGCTTCGACGCCATGGCCTCCCACGATATCACCTATGTGGGCATCATCCAGACCGCCCGGGCCTCCGGCATGACCGAGTTCCCGCTGCCCTATGTGCTCACCAACTGCCACAACTCCCTGTGTGCCGTGGGCGGCACCATCAACGAGGACGACCACGTCTTCGGCCTCTCCGCCGCGAAGAAGTACGGCGGCGAGTTCGTCCCCGCCCATCAGGCGGTGATCCACTCCTATATGCGGGAGCGGTACGCCGCCCCCGGCCGGATGATCCTGGGCTCCGACTCCCACACCCGCTACGGCGCCTACGGCACTATGGCCATCGGCGAGGGCGGCCCCGAGCTGGCCCGGCAGCTCCTCTGCAAGACCTATGACATCGCCTATCCCAAGGTGATCGCCGTCTATCTCACCGGTGCGCCCCGGCCCGGCGTGGGGCCCCAGGACGTGGCCCTGGCCCTGATCGGCGCCACCTTCAAGGAGGGCGTGGTGAAGAATGCGGTGATGGAGTTCTTCGGCCCCGGCGTGGCCTCCCTGGCCATGGACTACCGCTCCGGCATCGACGTCATGACCACCGAGACCGCCTGTCTCTCCTCCGTCTGGTCCACCGACGACACGGTGAAGGAGCACCTGGAGATCCTGGGCCGCGGGGACCAGTTCAAGGCCATGGCCCCCGGCGACGGCGCCTGCTACGACGGGCTCATCGAGGTGGACCTGTCCGCCGTCGAGCCTATGATCGCCCTGCCCTTCCACCCCTCCAACGCCTATACCATCCGGGAGTTCAAGGCCAATATGGCCGACCTCCTCCACCAGGTGGACGTGGACGCCGCCGAGCAGCTGGGCGTGAAGGGCGCCCCCTCCCTCACGAAAAAAATCGTGGACGGCCGGTTCCATGTGGACCAGGGTGTCATCGCCGGCTGCTCCGGCGGCACCTATCAGAACCTGGTGCGGGCCGCCGAGATCCTGGGGAGCCACCCCATCGGCTCCGGGGAGTTCTGGCTCTCCTGCTACCCCGGGTCCATGCCCGCCATGCAGGAGCTCACCAAGCGGGGCTATATCTCCACCCTGATGACCGCGGGCGCCTCCATCCGCTCCTGCTTCTGTGGCCCCTGCTTCGGCGCGGGAGACGTGCCCGCCAACGGCGGCTTCTCCATCCGCCACTCCACCCGGAACTTCCCCAACCGGGAGGGCTCCAAGCCCACCGACGGCCAGATCTCCTATGTGGCCCTGATGGACGCCCGGAGCATCGCCGCCACCGCCCTCAACGGCGGCGTCCTCACCGCCGCCGACGAGCTACCCAGCGTCCCCGCCGATCCCCCCCGTGAGCCCTATCACTACGACGACTCCTCCTACCGGGCCCGGGTCTACTACGGCGTAGGCCGCCCCGCCCCCAAGGAGGAGCTGGTCTTCGGCCCCAACATCGCCGACTGGCCCCAGCAGATCGCCCTGCCGGAGGACCTGCTCCTCACCGTCTGCTCCGCGATCTACGACCCCGTGACCACCACTGACGAGCTCATCCCCTCCGGCGAGACCTCCTCCTACCGCTCCAACCCCATCAAGCTCTCCGACTTCGCTCTGAGCCGCAAGGACCCCCAGTATGTGCCCCGGGCCAAGGCGGTGCTGGCGGAGGAGCGGAAGCGCCGGGCCGGCGAGCCCACCGAGGCTCTGGCGGGCTTCGACCCGGTCAAGACCGGCTTGGGCTCCCTGGTGATGGCCCTCCGCCCCGGCGACGGCTCCGCCCGGGAGCAGGCCGCCTCCTGCCAGCGTGTGCTGGGCGGCTGCGCCAACCTGGCCCAGGAGTACGCCACCAAGCGGTACCGCTCCAACGTGGTCAACTGGGGCATGCTCCCCTTCATCGTGGACGATCTGGCCGATAAGAACATCCAGCCCGGCGACCGGCTCTACCTCCCCGGCATCCGCGCCCTGCTGGAGGGAGAGGGAGAGGAACTCACCGCCACCCTGTTCCAGGGAGACGCGCAGTCCCCCCTCACCGTGAAGCTGCCCGGCCTCACCCGTGAGGAGCGGGACATCATCCTGGCCGGCTGTCTCATCAACTACTACGCCGAGTAAAGACTGCCCCCTCCGGGGGGCAGCCCTGCTGCGCATATCTTCCAGCGCCGGCAGGCCTGTGCCCGGCCCCTATCACGAACAGAAAGACCAGCGGCCCATCAAAAAATGGGCCGCTGGTCTTTTGATGTCCGGGGTCGATATGTCAGGTCTCCTTCGTGACAGTGCGTCTCCCTGTCGTCATCTTCATCCTGCCGCTCAGAAGGGTCCAAGGCCCAGGTGCAGTAAGATCACGATCACGATCTCTTTTCCCTTTGCTTTCCGGACCACCTTGCGCATCCCCACATCGATCGCGCCGCTCGCCTTCATGAGCTGGATCATACCAGCGCTGAAAAACAGGGTGATGATGATATTGCCCGACTCACTTACTCCTGTATGCATCGCTACGAAGAAGTCCAGGACGCCGATAGGATCCGTCCGCTCCACGTAAGAGAAGCTCTCCGGATCGATAGCGGTCACGCCTGTTATCGGGTCAGTGATCCTCGTATACAGGCCGCTGGGGATGAACCAGGATGCGACCACCACCAGAAGCATGATGGCGGTCAAGAGCACGAGGACATGCGGGAATTCGAGCTTTTTCTTTTGAGCCAATGACATCATCTTCTCCTCCTCGTTTTATACTGTCCCTTATCACTTTCGTTCCAACCATCGGAGCGCACAGTGCGCCAAGATCGCGCTGCCGAGGGGAAGGGCGTCTTCGTCGAAGACCACGTTGGGGTTATGCATGGGGTAGCCGCCGGGGCCCCCCGCGCCCAGCATCATGTACATGCCGGGCACTTTCTTCGTCACATGGGCAAAATCTTCCGTGCCGGACATCGGTCTCTCGCTGCGGATCAGCGCCTCTTCTCCCAGGATGTCCGCCACGCAGGGCAAGAGCGCTCTGCAGAGCGCGGGGTCGTTCATGACCCCCGGTGTAGAGACGTTTTTGGTGAGCGTATAAGTGGCCCCCATCATCTTGGTGATATGGTCCACGATCTCGAAGACGCGCTTGAAGAGGTGGTCCCGTACATCGAGATCGTAGCAGCGGAACGCCCCCCAGATCTCCGCCGTATCCGGGATGATGTTCACCGCACTGCCGCCGCCGAGCTTGCCGATGGTGAGGACCGCGGTCTTGGCCGGATCGACCTCCTTCCCGATGAGGCCGTTCAGCGCATCGTAGATGAGGACCACGACCCGCAGAGGGTCTACCGTCAGGTGCGGCGAGGACCCATGGCCTCCCCTGCCCTGTACGGTGATATAAAAGGATTCCATCATGGTGGATACGACCCCCTCCACATAGGAGATCGTCCCCGCCTTCGCCATAGAGTCGACATGGAGCGCCAGGGCGGCGTCCACGCCCTCGGTCACACCGGCCTCCACCATGGCTCTGGCCCCCATGCCCCTTTCTTCCCCCGGCTGGAACATCAGTCTCACGGTGCCCGCCAGCTCGTCCTCATGCGCTTTCAGCAGCTTTGCCGCCCCCAGCAGCATGGCGGTATGCATGTCGTGTCCGCACAGATGTCCATAGTCGTTCTTTGAGCAGAAGGGCAGGTCCGCCTCCTCTTTCGTGGGGAGCGCGTCCATATCAGCCCGGAGCAGGATCGTCTTTCCGGGCCTGCCTATGTCGGCGGTCACACCGGAGTCGATCGGCTTTTGGGGGGCATAGCCCATCTCCCTCAGCCTTTTGGATACGTAGGCCGTGGTCCTGGGGAGCTCCATCCCGATCTCGGGATGCATGTGGAGCGTCCGCCGGTCATCGATGATGCTCTGTTTCATCGCCTCGGCTTCCGCCCGTATCTCGTTCATCGTCGTTCACCCCTTCTCATTCGTGTGGTCCAGCAGTCCTGTGTTCTGTCCACCATGTCTAATAACATAGCAAAGTCCATGCCATATCGGCTCCATCGAGGCCCCGGGGCCCGGTATCCCTTGTCATTCCACGACTTTTTCCCGTGATGCCCTGGTCGAGCCGCCGTCCCCCCTCCGGCAGCAGGCACGCCTATTTTTTCTGCCCGTCCCGCAAAAATTCGATGGCATATATTGATTTATTTCTATTT
>DWZK01000101.1 GCA_019117605.1 Candidatus Intestinimonas stercoravium
ACGAAGAACACGCCCAGCAGCGCGATGAGGATGGGGGCGACGAGGGAGACCCAGAATACGGGCATATAGGCCTGCTTGTGGGTGAGCTTGCCCATGGAGAGGATGAGGACGACGAAGGAGTTCCAGGGGACGGTGTCGAAGCCTCCGGAGGCGGTGGTGACCACCCTGTGGATCCACTCGGGGTCCAGGCCGGCGGCCAGCCAGGCGTCGCTGAACATCTCCAGGGTCATGGCGATGGCGCCGGAGGCGGAGCCGCAGATCAGGGCCATGATGTTGGTGATGCCCACCACGGAGAAGGCGGTGGCCACCTTGGAGGTGCTGGTGAAGTTCAGCAGGCTGTCCCGGATCACGGTGAAGGCGTCGGTGCTGGAGACCACCTGGGCGATGCCCACCACGGCGGTGACCATGATGAGGGGCATGACGCCGTTGGCGAAGCCCTCGTTGAGGGTGGGGACCATCTTGCCGGTGGGGATGTTGCGGTAGAAGAGGATGATGCACAGGATGACGCTGACGCCCAGGCCGTAGATGGGCTGGAGCTTGGCGAAGTTGATGAGCAGCACGCCGGCCAGGATGGGGATGACGGCGGCCACCATGGAGGGGGCGCTCTCATAGTTGACGGCGGCGTCCGACTCATCCACAGGGGGCAGGGAGTCCCGCTTCCACGCCACCTTCTGGGCACGCTTGAGCTCCCAGACGAAGTAGACGCCGCAGATGGCGAAGTAGGCCACGGTGAACACGGTGCCCATCACCGGGGCGGCCATCAGGTCGGTGCCCAGGACCTGGGTGGGGATGATGTTGTGGCTCTGGAGGCCGCCGGGGGTCATGAGCTCCGGCCCGATGATGGGCACGATGGTGATGGCGGGCCACATGTACCAGGGGGTGTGGGTCTCTCTGAAGATAGGCTTGGCCAGGGGCAGCAGGACGAAGCAGATGACGAACGTGGAGATGCCGCCGTACTCCAGGATGGCGGCCACGGCGATATAGCCCACCAGGGCGAACTTGGTGCCGCACTTGTCCACCACGGTCTTGCCGATCTTCCAGGCGGCGCCGCTGGAGTCGTACAGCTTGCCCAGCATGGCGCCCTCGCAGAACAGGATGAAGTAGTTGGCGGCGTAAGAGGTGAAGCTGCTGACGTAGTTCACCGTCAGGGCCTCGTACAGGTCCATCCCGTTGGTCAGCGCGATGATGATGGCGCTGATCACGCTGCTGTACAGGATGCTCCACCCCTTGTACACCGCCACGGTCAGGAACACCAGCGCGGCGATGATGCCCGCCAGTCCGATACCAAAGGACATACGCTCTCCTCCTTAAAATGATCTCTCTGTCAGGTCTCCGGCGCGGCGTCATCCGCCGCGCCGGGACGGTCTCAAGTCAGGCTCAGGATCTCCCGGGCCTCGGCGGGAGTGGCCACCTCATAGCCGTACTCCTCGATGACCCGGCGGGCCCGGGCGATGAGCTGCATGTTGCTCTCGGCCAGCACGCCCTTCTTGTACATCACGTTGTCCTCCATGCCCACGCGGATGTGTCCGCCCGCGGCGATGGCGGCGTACATGACCTCCATGGCGCCCTTGCCCACGCCGAAGGCGCTCCAGGTGGAGCCGGGGGCCACCCGCTCCAGGGTGCTCTTCATGAACACCAGGTCCTCCACCGTGGCTCCGATGCCGCCGGCGCAGCCCATGCAGAACTGGAAGTGCAGGGGGGCCTTCAGGATGCCTTTCTTCACATAGTAGCCCGCGTCGTGGATCATGCCGGGGTCGAAGACCTCGATCTCCGGCTTCACTCCCGCCTCCTGCATGGCCAGGCCCATCTTCTCCAGGAAGGGCGGGTTGTTGTTGAAGATGCCCATGTGCATCCAGTTCATGGTGCCGCAGTCGAAGCTGGCCATCTCGGGCTTGAGGGTCTTGAAGGGCGCCATCCGGGCCTCCTCGGAGTTGGCGATGCCTCCGGCGGCGGTGAGGTTCAGGATGATGTCGCAGTCCGGGTGGTCTCCCCGGAGGGTGTCGATCACCTTCTTGAAGGTCTCCACCTTCATGGAGTCGTTCCCCTCCTCGTCCCGGACGTGGATATGGGCCACCGACGCGCCGATCTTCCAGCACTGGTAGATCTCCTCGGCGATCTCATCGGGCTGCAGGGGCACGTTGGGGTTGTTCTCCTTCTTGGGCCAGGCTCCGGTGGTGGCAACGGTGATGATGCGCTTGTTCTTCAGGTCGGACATATCGATCTTCCTTTCTCCGGTCTCCTCCGGCAGGTCTTTGACGGTCTCTCTTGCGGATCGGGGCCCAGGGCCGGCCGCACCGGCCTCCCTGTCCTTTGCCCTTGTATAAAGCAATCCCCGTGCCAGATCTTCCGCCCCATCTCCTTGGGCTTTCCTCCAAAGATCCTCCCCCTGTTTTTGTCTGTTCTGCCCAATATAGTCTCGATCTTGAGGATCCGATGTCTCCCGCGAAAGAATGTGTCTCAATTTTGAGACAAGCGGATGAAAAGCGCCCCCGGCATGGCTCGCGCCATGCCGGGGGCGTGATATGCGCCTGCGGTCAGCGGTAGGAGGGCCCGTGTCCCAGGCCGTACTTGCCGATCTTCTTGTAGAGGACGCTCCGATGGATGCCCAGGAGCTCCGCCGCCCGGGCCACCTCTCCGCCGCAGGCGTCCAGGGCGGCCCGGATCTGGGCCTCCTCCGCCCGCTCCAGCACCGCCTTGAGGGGCAGGGAGAGGTCCGCCGCCGTGTGCGCCCTCTGGGCGGGCTCCTGAGCGGGTGGGGCCGCGGCGGGGAGGAAGGGCTCGTCCCCGGTGATGACATAGTTCTCGATCGTGTTCCGTAGCTCCCGGATGTTCCCCGGCCAGGGATAGCGCCGGAGCCGCTCCGCCATCTCCTGCGGGAGCGCCCGCTGGATGCGGTGCTTCCGGCAGAAGATCTTCAGGAAGTGCCCGGCCAGGGCCTCGATGTCCAGGGGCCGCTCCCGCAGGGGCGGGACCGACACCGGCACCACGCACAGCCGGTAGTACAGGTCGTCCCGGAACTCCTTGGCCGCCACCATGGCCTTCAGGTCCCGGTTGGTGGCGGCGATGATGCGCACGTCCGCCTTTTGGACCTGGCTGCCCCCCACCCGCATGAACTCGCCGGTCTCCAGCACCCGAAGGAGCTTGGACTGGGCCACCAGGGAGAGCTCTCCCACCTCGTCCAGGAAGATGGTGCCCCCGTCGGCCAGCTCGAAGAGGCCCGGCTTCCCCTCCCGCCGGGCGCCGGTGAAGGCCCCCTTCTCATAGCCGAAGAGCTCGGACTCGATGAGGTCGTTGGGGATGGCGGCGCAGTTCACCGACAGGAAGGCGCCGCCGCTGCGGCGGCTGTTCTGCCGGACGAAGTTGGCCAGCACCTCCTTGCCGGTGCCCGACTCCCCGGTGAGGAGGACAGTGACATCGGAGGCGGCGTATTTCTTCAGCGCCTCCACGATCCGCGCCATCCCGGGGTCCCGGGCGATCAAAGTAGGGGCAGGCCCCTCCGACCGGGTGAGCATCTGCTGGAACAGGGTCCGGTACCGGTCCAGCTCCTTCTGCTGGGCCAGGATGGTGCCCACCTCATCGCTGCGGGTGACCACCATCTCGATCCCTCCCCGCCGGTCCGGCACGGGGATGGAGGTGGTGGCGATCTCCTCTCCCAGGTTGTTCCGGTACACCGCGAAGGCCTTCTTCCCGCTCTCGATGGCGTCTGCGCTGGAGGAGTGGCTGGTGTACCCCTTTTCATGGAGCTGATAGACGTCCATCCGCCGCAGCTCCTCGAAGGAGCAGTTGAGGGCCCGTTCCGCCGCGTCGTTGGCGTACAGGATCTGTCCCCGGCCGTCGGTGACGAAGATATTGGAGTTACAGTGGTTCAAAATGGTGTCGTACTGCCTGACCGTCAGCCGGGCCAGTGAGATCCGTTTCTCCTGTTCCATCTCTCGTCCTCTCCTCTCTTTCCCGCCGTTCCCGGTCGTTGTCCATCATATTTGTTCATTATATCAGAGAGAAGGGCGGATGTGGAGATTTTTTCGGTCACTTCGCGGCAAAAAGCCGGCCCCGGAGCCCCGGGGCCGGCTGTCATTGGGCCGGTCTAGATGAGGGAGGCCAGCACGCTGGCCTTGGTGACGATGCCCTTGAGCTGTCCATCCTCGTCCACCGCCGCCAGAGGGTAGGCTGCCTCGGCGGCCAGGGGCATGACGTCGGCCACCAGGGCGTCGGGAGAGGTGGTGGGCACCTGGGACTGGATCACGTCCCGGATGGCGAGGCCCTCCTTCTGGGCCCGGATGGCCTCCTGGATGGTGAGGATCCCCGCCAGGCGCAGCCGCTCATCCACCACATAGACGGTGGACAGGGCGTTCTTCCGCATCTGCTCGATGGCCTGGGCGGGCCCGTCGGTGAGCTTGGTGAGGCTGGTGGGGGTGATCATGATGTTGCGGACAGTGAGCACCTTGGACTTGTCGGCGCTGCCGATGAAGGCCCGGACGTAGTCGTCGGCTGGGCGGGCGCTCATGTCCTGGGGGGTGTCCACCTGGACGATCTGGCCGTCCCGCATGATGGCCACCTGATCCCCCAGCTTGAAGGCCTCGTCGATGTCGTGAGTGATGAAGATCACCGTCTTCTGGAGCTTCCCCTGGATCTGGAGGAGCTCGAACTGCATATCCCGCCGGACCAGGGGGTCCAGGGCGGAGAAGGGCTCATCCATCAGCAGGACCTCCGGGTCGTTGGCCAGGGCCCGGGCGATGCCCACCCGCTGCCGCATACCGCCGGAGAGCTGGGCGCAGGACTGGTGCTCCCAGCCGGACAGGCCCACCATGGCCAGGACCTCGGCGGCCCGGGCCTCCCGCTCCTCCCGGGGGACCCCCTTCACCTCCAGGCCGTAGGCCACGTTGCTCAGCACGTCCCGGTGGCTCATGAGGCCGAAGGACTGGAACACCATGGAGATCTTGTTCCGGCGGAACGCCAGCAGCTCTTTCTTGTTCATCTCCGCCAGGTCCCGCCCCTCGAAGTACACCTTCCCGGAGGTGGGCCGGTTGAGCTGGTTGAAGCAGCGGACCATGGTGGACTTGCCCGAGCCGGACAGGCCGATGATCACGAAGATCTTCCCCCTGGGGATCTCCAGGTCCACGTCCCACAAAGCCACGGTGACCCCGGTCTTTTTGTACACCTCGTCCTTGGTGGCGCCGGCCTCCATGAGCTTGGCCGCCTCCGCCTTGTTGAGGCCGTAGAGCTTGGAGACGTGCTCCACGCGAATGATGGTATCTTCCACAGCCGCCGCCCCCTTCACTGTTCCTTGCCGCCCCCGGGGCCTTTCTTCCGGTCGGAGAACCAGCCCTGGGTCAGCCGGTCCAGGATGATGGCCAGGACCACCACGCTGGCCCCCGCCAGCAGTCCCCGGCCGATCTGGATCCGGTTCACGGCGTTGATGACTTCCATGCCCAGGCCCCGGGCCCCGATCATGGAGCAGGTCACCACCATGGCCATGGCCATCATGATGGTCTGGTTCACGCCGGTCATGATGGTGGGGAGGGCCTGTGGGATCTGGACCTTGAACATGGCCTGCCACTTGGTGGAGCCGAAGGACTTGGCCGCCTCCACCACCTCCCGGTCCACCTGCCGGATGCCCAGGCTGGTGAGCCGGATCACCGGCACGATGGCGTAGATCACCGTGGCGATCACCGCCGGGGCGTTGCCGGTGCCGAAGAGGATCATGGCGGGGATGAGGTAGACGAAGACCGGCATGGTCTGCATGGTGTCCAGCACCGGGCGCACCACCCGGTTGGCCCGGTCGGAGCCGGAGAGGAGGATCCCGACCGGCAGGCCCAACACCAGGGAGATGAGCACGCTGGCGATGACGATGGAGAGGGTGATGAGCATCATCTCCCAGTAGCCCACCGCCCCCACCAGGGCGAAGAGCGCCCCGTAGAGCACACCGCTGCGCAGGCGGCCCCGGGCCTTCCAGCCCAGCGCCACCACCAGCAGCACCAGCAGAGGCCAGGGCACATGGCTCAGCAGCCAGTCGATCCCGTTCACCAGGCCGCCCAGGCCGTCGGTGATGGCGTCCAGCACGCCCCCCGCCCACACGGCGAAGCCCCGTACCGCGCTGTCGATGGCGTCGGTGTCGATATCCAGCAGCTCTGGGAATTCAAACAGCCAGTCCATTCCGCACACCTCGCTTCTTCATAGATCGCTCCGGGCCCCTCACAGGGCGGAGCGCAGGGCCTCGGCCTGGTCCTCGGGGAGCCACTGGTCGATCAGCTCCGGGTGGGCCTCGGTGAGGAGCCACCGGGCCACCTCCGTATAGTCGTCCTCCCCCGTGTCCTGCATATAGGCCAGGGCCTCGCTGATGATGGCGGAGGTCATGTGGAAGTTGGAGAGGAACTGGCAGTACTCCGGGTCCGAGGCCGCGAAATCGTTGCTCACCGCCACGGTGACGGTGACCGCCGGGCAGGCTCCCAGTCCCTCCTGGAAGCCCTCGGGGTCGTAGGGATCGTCCTCCAGGAGCACCATGTCGTATTTCCCCAGCAGCCAGGTGGGCTCCCAGTAGTAGGCCACGATGGGCACCTGCTCGTCCCAGGCCGAGGAGATCGCCACGTCCAGCACCGCGTTGCTGCCGCTCTCGAAGTAGTTGTAGTATGCGTCCAGGCCATAGGCCTCCACCTTCTTGGCCATGATCTCGGTGATCTCCCAGCCGGTGATGCCCCCGTAGATGATGCCCTTGGAGCTGTCCTCCGGGTCGGGGAAGAGCTCCGGATAGTCCGCCAGGTCCCGCACCGTCTTCAGCTCCGGGTAGGCGTCGGCCACATACCGGGGGATGTAGAGGCCCTGGAAGTTGTCATCGAAGTTCACCCCCAGCTCTGTGAACTTCCCCGCCTCCAGGTCTGCGGCGTAGGCGGCGATGTTGTCCGTCCACTCCTCCATATGCACATCGATCTCCCCGGAGAGGAGGGCCTCGTGGAGGATGGGGGTAGAGCCCGGGGTCTCCTGCCATGTATAGCCGAAGACCTCCTCCGCCACCAGGCCCGCCAGGGCGTTGTTGAGCTTGATGGAATCCCAGCCCACATCGGCGAAGGTGATGGTCGTCTTCTCCTGTCCCTCCCCGCCGGAGGAGCTGGAGCTGGAGCAGGCGGCGGCGGTCAGCGCCATGCTGGCCGCCAGGATGAGCGCGAACACGTTCTTTTTCATAGCAGTATCCTTTCTCCAAAAGCGGCGGATGCTTCCATCTCTTTCTGACAATTTGATTATAGACCTCAAGTTGTCAGTTTGTCCAGTAAAATCTTCAAAGTCCTGGAAAAGATCAGGGGGCGGGGACCTGTAGACAGGTCCCCGCCCCCTGACCGGCGGACAGATGGCCCGGCTCTCCCCATGGTCCGGGCGGCGGTCACGTCCCGCTCTCCTCCAGCAGCTCGGACACCTGGGCCAGATGGGACATCTCGCAGGCCACCACCAATACATCTCCTACGTCCAGCCGGACGCTGGGTCCGGGGGAGAGGAACACGTCCTCTCCCTTGCGGATGGCCACCACCGTGGCCCCCGTCTTCTGCCGGAAGGCCAGCCCCCCGATGGTCTCGCCGGCGGCGGGGCTGTCCGGCTGGATGGTGAACTCATAGGTGCGGGACCGGTCGCTGGAGCGGAACCGCTCCCACAGGTCGCCGATCTCGGTGAAGAGCTGGTCGATCTCCCGGTTGAGGGCGTCCCGCTGGGCCACCTTCTCCCGGAGCTTGGCCTTGAGGGCGTGGAGATCCCGGCTGGTCTGGTGTTCCTGGACGTACTCCACCGCCCGCTTCCGGGAGAGGACCACCGACCCCACCTTGGGCTGGATGGACAGGATGCCCAGATCGCTCAGGTGGCCCATGGCCCGGCGGATGGTCTCGGGAGAGACGGCGTACCGGGAGCCCATCAGGGAGCGCCCGCTGATCCGCTCCCCCTCTCTCAGCTCCCCCGCAGCGATCTGAGCCGCCAGGTCGAAGGCGATCTGGGTGTAGATGGGGGACTGATTGGACTGTTTCATAGGGCGCTCCTCATTTCTCGTTCGTAAAGTGAGACGCCGGAAAAAAGCGCCGCCGGCCCCCTCTCGGGCCGCCGGCAGTCAGAGCTCTTCACGTCGGTCATAGATAGTGTACTACGCTCCGCCGTACAGTGTCAACCTCTCCGGGCGGGGCGCCTTTCCACCGGGCG
Source organism: Candidatus Intestinimonas stercoravium (assembly GCA_019117605.1). Taxonomy (GTDB): domain Bacteria; phylum Bacillota; class Clostridia; order Oscillospirales; family Oscillospiraceae; genus Intestinimonas; species Intestinimonas stercoravium. Next base: position 8,170 of record DWZK01000101.1, read on the forward strand.
GGGAAAGGCGCCCCGCCCGGCCGGTCCATCTCATATGATGTCCAGCCGGTGACCGACCTCTTCTCCCAGGGCGGACCACAGGGCGGCCAGGCTCGCCCCACGGCGGGCGTGGGCGGCGTATGTCATCTCCTGGTCCTCCCCGGCGCCGGTGAGCCGCACCTCCAGATCCGGCTCCGGCAGATAGACGGTGAGGGCGCGCTGCACCCCCTCCGCCGTATAGTCCGCCGACACCTCCAGGCCGTCCAGGGTCTGATAGGAGAGGCCCCAGCCCCCCGCCGCCCCCTGGGTGAGGGACAGGCCGGAGCCGTAGTCGGGCAGATACGGGGCCCAGATCCTCTCCGTCCGGCTCTCCCCTGCCGAGAGGGCGCTCACCGGGGAGATGGTCTCTTCATAGAGGAGCACCGACTCGCCGGGGGCGAGGGGGACGAAGTCCTCCCCCAGGAGGATGCCGTCCCGGAAGCGGTCCCGGGTCTCCCCGGCCAGCCGGGCGGCGTAGGCCCTATCCGCCCAGAGGAGCAGGGCCGCGCCCCCCACGGCCACGGCGGCGGCCAGGGCCAGAGCCACGATCCCTCTCTTCACAGCCGCGCCCCCTCCCCGCTCCGGAGGGTGAGCCCCTGGCGCACCGCCTGGTAGAGCTCCGGGCCGGCCCCCAGTACGGCGTAGCCCGCGGTATCCTGGGTGGAGTAGAGGTAGGTCCCCTTGGGGCCCACCACGGCGCACATCCCGCCGGAGAAGAAGCACACGTCCCCGGAGGAGAGGCCCCGCCGCTCCCCGTTCCAGGGGATGCGGACGCACACGCCCCGGCCCAGCTCGCGGAGCAGCTCCTGCCCCCCGGAGAGATAGCAGCTGTGATACTGTCCGTCTCCCCCCACCGTCAGGGCCCGGAAGCCCGCCTTCCCGCCGCCGGCGGACAGCACATGGAGGGCGCTGCCGGGGAAGAGCCAGCTGAGGACCAGGACCAGGGCGGCTGCCGCCGCCGCAAGGGAGAGATAGAAGGGCATCCGGCGTGTCATATAGGGGGCCTCCTTTCCGCGCAGCCTCTCCTCGTGTGGAGATGTCTCTATCGTTATAACGACCCAGCGGGGCAAAATGTGACATTTCAGAAAAAATATTTTACAAAAAGTTTCGATCCTGCCCCGTGATAAGGCCCGCCGGCCATAGGCAAAGGGCGGGCGATGTGGTATAATGACTTCATCGAAAGTGTTTTCTTAATCATAAGACGGAGATACAGAAAGGAAGGTCCCCACCTATGGATATTTTTCTCAGTGCCGACATCGAGGGCACCTGCGGCATCACCACCTGGTCGGAGACGGAGCGCTCCACCCCCAATGACTATGCGCCCTTCCGGAAGCAGATGACCCGGGAGGTGGACGCCGCCTGCAAGGGGGCTCTGGACGCGGGGGCCGCGGGCATCTTCATCAAGGACGCCCACGACTCCGCCCGGAACCTGGATGTGTCCGCCCTGCCCCGGCAGGTGCGCATCCTCCGGGGCTGGACCGGCGACCCGCTGTCCATGATGTCCGGCCTGGACCGGGGAGACTACGGCGCGGTGTTCTTCACCGGCTACCACGCCTGGGCCGCCTGCCCCGGCAATCCCCTCTCCCACACCATGAACCTGAACAACGAGCTGGTCCTCCTCAACGGGGTCCCGGCCAGCGAGTTCCTCATCAACACCTATACCGCCGGCTACTACGGAGTCCCCGTGGCCCTCCTCACCGGGGACCGGGACCTGTGCGCCTTCGCCCAGACCCTCATCCCCGAGATCGTCACCGTCCCCGTCAACGAGGGAGTCGGCGGCGGCGTGATCTCCATCCACCCCGACGAGGCGGTGGACCGCATCCGCTCCGCCGCCAAAGAGGCCGTGGCCCGGGCCCCCCGGTGCAAGGTCCCCATGCCCGACCGGTTCGAGAGCGAGATCCGCTTCCGGGAGCACAAGGCGGCCTATTCCAAGAGCTTCTATCCCGGCGCCTCCCTGAAGGAGGGCAAGACCGTGTGCTTCTCCACCGATGACTGGTACGAGATGCTGCGCTTCTACCACTTCGTGCTCAGCGACTGAGGAGGGCGCGCTATGAACGACGACCAGAGCCTGCGCCTGGCGGTGCTCATCGACGCGGACAACGCCTCCCGCACCGCCATGCGGGACATCATGGCGGAGATCACCGTCTACGGCACCCCCACCATCAAGCGCATCTACGGAGACTGGACCACCCCCAACATGGCCACCTGGAAGCCCATCCTGCTGGAGAACGCCATCACCCCCATCCAGCAGTACAGCTATACCACGGGGAAGAACGCCACCGACTCGGCCATGATCATCGACGCCATGGACATCCTCTACACCGGCGAGTGCGACGGCTTCGTGCTGGTGTCCAGCGACTCGGACTTCACCCGCCTGGCCACCCGCCTCCGGGAGGCGGGGAAGAAGGTCATCGGCGTGGGGGAGAAAAAGACCCCCAACCCCTTCATCGTGGCCTGCGACAAGTTCATCTATATCGAGGTCATCCGGGCGGCGGCCAAGACCAAGAGCGCCCAGCCCCCGGAGCCGGAGCAGCCGGAGCCCGCCCCCCAGAAGGCCCCGGCCCCCGCCAGGCAGGAGCCGTCCGCCGCCCCGGCGGAGAGCGCCAAGCCCGCGGGCAAGAAGCGGAAGAAGAAGAGCCCGCCGGAGGCCGCCGCCCCCGCTCCCGCCCCGGAGCCGGAGCCCGCCCCCGTCCAGGAGCCCCCCCAGCAGCGGGTGCCCCGGAAGGTCCAGGACCTGATCGCCAGCGCCGTGGACATGATCGCCGACGAGGACGGCTACGCCTTCATGGGGGAGCTTGGCAATCTGCTCAACCGGCAGCAGCCGGACTTCGACCCCCGGAACTACGGCTTCTCCAAGCTCACCCAGCTCATCAAGAGCCTGGACCGCTTCGAGGTGGACGTGCGCCAGACCAGCAATCCCCACACCAAGCACGTCTATCTCCGGGACAAGCGGAAGAAGTGAGCCCCTCCTCCCACGGATACGACAGCGCCCCATCCCCGGCCGGGGATGGGGCGCTCTGTCCTGATAGGGGGCCCTGCCGGGCCCTCCGGCGCGGCCGGAAACACAGGACGCTCCCGGGGGCTTCGTCCCCGGGAGCGTCCGTCGGTACGTATATCAGCGGTGGCCGCCCCGGCGGGAGCTGCGCTTCTCGGTGTACTTCATCTCCGAGAGCTTGCTGTCCGAGGCCTGCATGAAGCGCTTGAGGCGCTCTTCAAAGGACTCCGGCTCGCTGGACTGGCGGGGCGCATAGCCGCCGCCCCTGCCCTGCCGGGGCCCGCCGGAGTAGCGGGAGCCGCCCTGTCCGCCGTGGCCCGCGGGCCGCTGGGGGCGGGGAGGAGGGTCCATGGCTTTTTTGATGGAGAGATTGATGCGGTTGCTCTCATCAATACCGATGACCTTTACCTTGACCTCCTGTCCCTCTGTGAGATGGTCCTTCACATCGTTCACATAAGAATAGGCGATCTCAGAGATATGCACCAGACCCGACCGGCCGCCGGGCAGTGACACGAAAGCGCCGAACTTCGTGATGCCTGTCACTTTCCCTTCTACGATAGAACCTACACCAAACTCCATACTCTTTGCAAGATCCTTCCTTCAGATTGCTCCCGAGCGCTCTAATTCGTGATGACGAAGATCTTCTCGTTGGGGACCGCCAGGCCCAGCTTATCCCGGGCGATCGCCGCCACCCGGTCCGGGTCGTCGGGATCTTCCACGCCGGCGGCCAGGTCGGCGTTGACCTGGGTCTGCTCGGCTACCTGCCGGTCCAGGCTCTCCTTCTGCCCCTGCAGCTGCCGGATCTGCCCCTGCAGGTCCAGCAGGGCGGTGGCCATGTAGATGAGCAGCGCCAAGATCACGATCTTGGTCAGCAGCCCCGCTCTTTTGATGCGGAACATGGGCACGTCCCCCCTTCCCCGCAGCCTCCTGACGATACGACCTCTCCATCTCCTCGGGTATCATCTTAATATTAAACCATTTCCTCCGATAATGGAAGTGCCTTTTTATAATTTCCCGGATTTTTTTCACGGTCCCGGCCAGGAGGAGGAGGGGGGCGGCGGCCAGCCGGAGCAGCCGGGCGGCGAGGCCGGCCGCCAGGCCGGTGAGCAGCAGCACCGGCGGGCTCAGGAGCCAGAAATAGACGCAGCCCCCCAGCAGGAGGGCGGCGATCGTATAGAGCCGCAGCTCCCCGCCCCCCCGGAGGATGGTATAGAGGAAGAGCCCCACAGTGGCCAGGACCCAGAAGAGCAGGTCCAGGGCCGGGCCCAGGAGGGGCAGGCGGACCCGCCGCCGGAGGGTGCGCATCAGGTCGTAGGCCACGCCCAGCCCGGCCCCCAGCAGCACCGCCCCCAGGAAGGTCCGGGCCTGGTCCAGCAGGTGGATCTCCACTACCGGAACAGCCGGGCCAGGAAGCCGCCCCGCTCTCCGCCGGCGTCCTCATAGGTGAGGGAGTCCACCGACCCCTCCACCTTCAGGTCGCCCCCGTCCAGGCTCAGCTTCTCGATGTGCAGGCCCTCCCCCCGGACCACCAGGGTCCCCTCGCAGGTGTTCATGACGATGGCGCTCTCGTCGAAGCTCTCCACATCCTCCACCCCGGACACGCTCAGCCGCTCCCGCCCCTCCAGGATGACGTGGTGGGCCGCCGCCTCGGGCCGCGTCTTCTTCTCTTCGTATTGCATGGTATCCCGCCTTTCCCGGGGCGCGTCCGGTCCGCAGGAGGCGTCCGGCATCTCGGGCAAGAGAGCGGATGCCGGGCCTGTCGGACGCGCCCTGTGCTTCGTCCTTCCATGTATATGGGACAGGGCGGGCGGATATTCAGGCGGGGAGCAGGGGGGCCAGCCGCCGCCGCAGGGTGGGGCAGAGGACGGCCAGCGCGGCGGTCTTGGCCAGGTCCCCGGGCAGGAATACCAGCATCCCGCTCCAGAGCACCGCCGCCGGAGCGATCTCCTGCCCCAGATAGGCCCGGAGGATCAGGTACATATAGGGCGCCCCCAGCAGGTAGAGGGCCCCCGTCCCCGCCAGGCAGGCCAGGCCCGTCCCCAGGGCGGTCTCTCCCCGGGACAGGCGGCCCGCCACCCAGGCGGCGGGGATCAGCCCCAGGAGGAAGCCGAAGCTGGGCTGGAGCAGGTAGCCCGGCCCGCCCCCGGCGGCGAAGATGGGCAGGCCCAGGAGCCCCAGGGCCACATACACCAGCTGGGACAGGGCCCCCCACCCGGGCCCCAGCAGCACCCCCGCCATGGCGGTGACCAGAGATTGCAGGGTGACCGGCACCGGCCCCACCGGGAGCTTCAAAAAGGCGGACGCGGCGGTAAGGGCCGCGAAGAGGGCGCACAGGGTGAGCATACGGGCATCGGTCTTCATGGGCAGGGCTCCCTTCCAAAACGTAAACTATTTTTTCTTACAAGTTTACGATACCACATCCGGCCGAGATCGTAAACTGTTTTTTGAAAATCCGTTGACGTCCTCCCCTTCCGGGTATACCATAACAGGGACGAGAGGAGGCGCGGCCATGCTGCAAGAGGACGTATTGGAGCTGCTCCAGCGGAGCGAGGGGGCCTATCTCTCCGGGGAGGCCATGAGCCAGGCCCTGGGGGTGAGCCGGGCGGCGGTGTGGAAGGCGGTGGAGGCCCTCCGCCGGGCGGGGTACGGGATCGGGTCCGCCCCCAACCGGGGCTACCGGCTGGACTCCGCCCCGGACGTACTGCGGCCCGGGGAGATCGCCGGGGCCCTGGAGGGCTGCCTGGTGGGCCGGGAGGTGGTGTGCCTGCCCACGGTGGACTCCACCAGCAGCGAGGTGAAGCGCCGGGCGGCGGCGGGGGCCCCGGAGGGGCTGGCCGTCCTGGCCGGGGAGCAGACCCGGGGCCGGGGCCGCCGGGGGAACGCCTTCCAGTCCCTGGCCGGGAAGGGGCTCTACTGCTCGGTGCTCCTGCGGCCCGACCTGCCTCCGGCGGAGCTGAGCCAGCTCACCGCCTGGAGCGCCGTGGCGGTGTGCCGGGCCCTGGAGGCCTGCTGCGGCGTCCAGGCCCAGATCAAGTGGACCAACGACATCCTCCTGGGGGGGCGGAAGCTGGGGGGCATCCTCACCGAGCTGGAGTTCGAGGGGGAGACCCTGCGCAGCAGCCACGTCATACTGGGGATCGGGCTCAACGTGAGCCAGTCCCCCGCCGACTTCGGGCCGGACCTCGCCCCCATCGCCACCTCCCTGCTCCAGGAGCTGGGGCGTCCCGTGCGGCGGGCGGAGCTGGCTGCGGCCCTCCTCCGGGCCCTGGACGGGATGTACGCCGGCTTCCCCGGGGAGCGGGACCGGTGGCTGGAGGCGTACCGGCGGCGGTGCGCCACCCTGGGCCGGCAGGTGTGCCTGCTGGAGGGCGGAGAGCGGGTCCCCGCCTTCGCGGAGGGGCTGGACGGGGACTTCGCCCTCCTCTGCCGCATGGAGGACGGGAGCCTCCGGCGGGTGGCCGCCGGAGAGGTGTCTGTAAGGGGGCTGATGGGCTATGTCTGACCATCTCAGGGAGCGGGCCATGGACGGCCCCGCCCGGCGGGCCGCCATCCTGGCCCTGCTGGAGGGGGCGGATGGGCCGGTGAGCGCCTCCGCCCTGGCCCGCCACTGCGGCGTGAGCCGCCAGATCGTGGTGGGGGACATCGCCCTCCTCCGGGCGGGGGGCGTGCCGGTGACCGCCACCCCCCGGGGCTATGTGCTCCCCCGGGCGGAGGGGCTGCTGCGGACCCTGGCCTGCCGCCACAGCGCCGAGGACCTGGAGCGGGAGCTGGACATCATGGTGGACAACGGCTGCACCGTGGTGGATGTGTCGGTGGAGCACCCGATCTACGGCCAGCTCACCGGGCAGCTCCACCTGTCCAGCCGCTACGACGTGGGGGAGTTCGTCCGCCGGGTGGGGGAGCCCGGGGCCCAGCCCCTCTCCCTCCTCACCGGCGGGGTCCATCTCCACACCCTCCGCTGTCCCGACGAGGCCGCCTTCCAGCGGGTCCGGGACGCCCTGGCCCGGGCGGGGCTGCTGGTGGAGGAGTGAGGCGCGTCAGATACGGGCCAAAATAGGGACCCCCCGGCATAGCCGGGGCGTTCGGTCTACAAGAAAACGAGGCTCCATGGGGCGCTGCCCCATGGAGCCTCTTATATCACGATGTCACGGCCATCGGGGCCCGCCGGGAGGCGGATGCGGCCGTCATTTGCCCTCCACGGCGTCCTTCCTGGCCCGGGCCGCGCCCACGAAGGCCCGGAACAGGGGGTGGGCCCGGTTGGGGCGGGACTTGAACTCGGGGTGGAACTGGACGCCCACGAACCAGGGGTGTCCGGGGAGCTCCACCATCTCCACCAGCCGCCCGTCGGGGGACAGTCCGGCCAGCTTCAGGCCGTGGGCGGTGAGGACCTCCCGGTAGGCGTTGTTGAACTCGTAGCGGTGGCGGTGCCGCTCAGAGATGTCCAGGGCCTGATAGGCCTCCCAGCTGGGCCCCTCCTGGGCGGTGAGGCGGCAGGGGTAGGCCCCCAGGCGCATGGTGCCGCCCTTGGCGGTGACCCCCACCTGGTCGGGCATCAGGTCGATGACGGGGGCGCTGGTCTCCGGGTCCAGCTCGCTGGAGTGGGCCCCCTGGAGGCCCGCCACATGGCGGGCGAACTCCACCACCGCCATCTGCATGCCCAGGCAGATGCCGAAGTAGGGCACCCCCTCCTCCCGGGCATACCGGATGGCGGAGAGCATCCCGTCCACCCCCCGGCTGCCGAAGCCGCCGGGCACCAGCACGCCGCCGCAGCCCTCCAGCATCCGGTGGGCGTTCTCATCGGTGAGGGCCTCGGAGTCCACCCAGCGGATGTCCACCTTCACGTCGTTCTCGATGCCGCCGTGGGCCAGGGCCTCCGCCACGGAGAGGTAGGCGTCGTGGAGCCCCACATACTTGCCCACCAGGGCGATCTCCACCCGCTCCCGGGCGGCCTTCTCCCGCTTGACCATGGCGGTCCACTCGGTGAGGTCGGGGGGCGTGGCGGTAAGGCCCAGGCGGCGGCACACCGCGGCGGCCAGGCCCTCCCGCTCCAGCATCAGGGGCACCTCGTAGAGGGACTCGGCGGTGAGGTTGGGGATCACGTTCTCCGGGGGGATGTTGCAGAAGAGGGAGATCTTCTTCCGCAGGTCGTCGGGCAGGGGGCGCTCGGACCGGCAGACGATCACGTCGGGCTGGATGCCCAGGCCCAGCAGCTCCTTCACCGAGTGCTGAGTGGGCTTGCTCTTGAGCTCGTCCGAGCCGGGGATGGCCACCACCAGGGATACATGGAGGTACATCACGTCCTGGCGGCCCACCTCGGAGGCCACCTGCCGGATGGCCTCCAGGAAGGGCTGGGACTCGATGTCGCCCACAGTGCCCCCGATCTCGGTGATCACCACGTCCACATCTCCCCGGCGGCCCACCCGGTAGACCCGCTCCTTGATCTCGTCGGTGATGTGGGGGATCACCTGGACCGTGCCGCCCAGATAGCCCCCCTCCCGCTCCCGGCCGAGCACCGTCCAGTACACCTTGCCCGAGGTCACCGAGGAATCCACCGTCAGATCCTCGTCGGTGAAGCGCTCGTAGTGGCCCAGGTCCAGATCGGTCTCCGCCCCGTCGTCGGTGACGAACACCTCCCCGTGCTGGAAGGGGTTCATGGTCCCCGGGTCCACGTTCAGGTAGGGGTCGAACTTCTGGAGGGCCACCCGCAGCCCCCGCTGCCGGAGCAGCCGCCCCAGGGATGCCGCCGTGATCCCCTTGCCCAGGCCGGAGACCACTCCTCCGGTGACGAAAATATACTTGACCGCCATATCGCATACCTCCCACAAAGCGTGTGGGACCCCTTTGTCCCCCGGGGCGCCCTTGCCCGCCTAAAAAATAATACCCATCATTTTATATCCGGAGAGCCCCCGCGTCAAGACGGAAGACCGCCAAGATCGGCGCCCCGGCCGCAAAAAACGCCCGCCCCCGGAGAGGGGGCGGGCGCAGGGGCGCGGGGAGCGCTGCCGGCGGGGCCGTTTTCACCGTCTCAGAGCCTGGCCGCTCACAGGGCCTGCCGCAGGGCGGTGGCCAGCTGGTCGGGGCAGGAGGTGGCCTTGGCGCCGCAGCGGATGCCGCTCAGGCGGTCCACCACGTCCTCCACCTTCATCCCCACCACCAGCTTGGAGATGCCCTTCAGGTTGCCGTCGCAGCCGCCCACGATCTTCACCCCGCGGACCACGCCGTCCTCCACGTCCACGATCATCTGCCGGGAGCAGGTGCCCTTGGTCTTGTAGTCGATGGTCATACTTGCCGTTCTCCTTACCCATATGTACTCTTATGGGTCCCTATTATACGAGCTCCCGGCCCCTTTGTCAAATCGTCCCACGGGCCGTCCCGCGCCCTTTGGAACGTCCCGGGGCCCGCGGCGGGCGGCCGCGGGCCCCGGGACCCTCTTGGGGAGGGCGGGGGGCGGGGCACAGGCCCCCGCCCTCCGTCACCGCACCCGGCGCTGGAGCTGGAGCCGGTCGGCGATCATGGCGATGAACTCCGAGTTGGTGGGTTTCCCCTTGATATTGGACACGGTGTAGCCGAAATACTTCTGGAGGGTCTCCAGGTCTCCCCGGTCCCAGGCCACCTCGATGGCGTGGCGGATGGCCCGCTCCACCCGGCTGGCGGTGGTGTTGAAGCGCTTGGCCACCTCCGGGTAGAGGATCTTGGTCACTGCGTTGATGACCTCCATGTCCTCCACCGCCATGATGATGGCCTCCCGGAGGTACTGATAGCCCTTGATGTGGGCGGGCACGCCGATCTCGTGGATGATGGCGGTGACCGCCGTCTCCAGATCCTGGTGGAGGACCTGGGCCATATCCTCCTCGCCGGCGGGCAGGCTGTCGGTGAGATAGCGGACCCGCTCGATGGCGGTGGTGAGCCTGCACGGCTTCATCAGGGAATAGTCCGCCCCTTTGGCCGCGGCCAGCTCCGCGGTCCTGCCCTTTGCCAGGGCGGAGAGGACCAGGCACCGGGGCCCGCCGTCGTAGTTGAGGGCCTCCAGGACTTCCAGCCCGTCCATCTTGGAGAGGATCAGGTCCAGGATCACCACGTCCGGCCTCAGGTCCCGGGCCAGCTCGGCCGCCTTCTCGCCGTCGTCGGTCACGGCTACGACTTCCATATCGCCCTCTTCCTTCAGGGCATCCGCCAGCGCGTCGCGAAAGTTCTCGTCCGCGTCTGCGATCAACACTCGCCTTTTGCTGTCCATGTCCTTGTCTCCCTTTCCAGCGGGGCCCTCCCCCCGCGTGATCTCAGGCCGTCATGCCTCGTATTCACAAATTACCACAAGATGACAGATAAGGCAAGAGTTTTTTCCCATTTTCTGGTAACTTTAGTTCGATAAAAATCGACATCCTTCTCGGATATCAGGTGCTCTCCGCCGCCGTTTCCCCCTGTTTCAGCATGGTCTCCGCCAAGATCCCATACCCGGAGGTGGGGTCGTTCACCAGCACATGGGTCACCGCGCCCACCAGCCGCCCCTCCTGGAGGATCGGGGAGCCGCTCATGCCCTGGACGATGCCCCCGGTCTTTTCCAGCAGGGCGGGGTCTGTGACCTTCACCATCAGCTCCCGGGTGTCATGGGCGCCCGCCGGATACACCCGGACGATCTCCACCGCGTACTCCTTCACGCTGTCCCCCTCCACGTTGGAGAGGATCGTGGCAGGGCCCACCTGGACCTGCTCCCGCCGGGCCACCGGCACCGGCTCCAGGCCCTCGGTCAGCCCGCCGTCGGTGAGGGTGCCGAAGACCCCGCTGTCCGTATTGGCGTAGAGCTCGCCCAGGTCCTTATCCGTCTGGAAGCTCCCGTGGAGCTCTCCCGGGGCGCCGCTCTCCCCCTTCTTCACGTCGGAGACCGTGGCATAGAGGATGCCGCCGGACTCCAGGGGCATGAGCTGGGCCGTGTCCACGTCGCTGATGCCGTGGCCCAGGGCGGCGAACCGCCCGCTGTCCGGGTCGTAGTAGGTCATGGTGCCGATGCCCGCCATGGAGTCCCGGATCCACGCCCCCAGCCGGTAGCTGCCGTCGCTGCACTGGACCGCCCGGGCGGTGAACTGCACCTGCTCGTCATCCCGGATGGCCCGGATGCTCATGTCCTCCCCCTCCAGGTCCTGGAGGACCTCCCGCACCTGCTCGATCGTGTCCACCTGGGTGCTGTTGATGTGGGTGATGATGTCCCCCTGGCGGAGGCCGCAGTCCTTGGCCGGGGCCGCCGCCCCTGTCTCGCCCGGGACCTGGGCCAGGCCCACCACCATGACCCCGTCGGAGAAGAGCTTGATGCCCACCGCTCTCCCCATGGGGACCAGCATCTCCTCCTCTCCGGGAGAGGCCGCCTGGGCCGCCGTCCAGGTCCCCATCCAAACCATCACCATGGCCAGGCACAGCCCCAGGCACCGGCCCAGCAGAGCCCATGGCCTCCCCTCCTTGTCCTCTTTCAAGTCTACCGCCCCTCTCAAAAAAAGATCCGCGTCGCGGGATGCCGGCCGGGACGTCTGCCCCGGCCAGATCTTAATATGGCCCTTTCCGCGCAAAAAAAGCGGCGGCAGCGCTGGGAAAGAAACACACCTTTTACATGGAGATCTCTCCCTTTTCCCGCCGTTTCCCCGATATCCCGCCCTGAGGCACGGCACGCTCTCTCTGTTTTTCCAGAAAATATATCAAATACCGCGGCGGGCTCCTCTGTGCCGGTGTTTTTCCCTGTGTGTCCGATCTTATACGAACTTTTTACCTGATGCCTCTTTACAGTCCGCCCTCTCTTTTTTATGATGATAGAGACATCGGCGAGAGGCGGGAAAAGGAGGGGCCGGATATGGCGCGCGGCAGATGGAAGCGGAGGCTCTGGTGCTGGATCGGCGGGCTGCTCCTGGCGGCGGGTGCCCTGCTGCTGTGGGCGGGGCTCCTCCTCGGGGGGCACTGGCTCCCCACAGGGGCGGGACTGCTCCTCCTCCTGGCCGGCGGAGCCCTGGCCCTGGTCAAGGTGCGCTGCCCCTTCTGCCGCCGGTACCTGGGCACCGCCTCCGAGGGGTGGCGCTTCTGCCCCCACTGCGGCGCCGCGCTGGACGTGGACGCCCGGTGAGCCCCGCCCCGCGGATACGCATACCGCCCCGGCTCGTATGAGCCGGGGCGGTATGCGTATGGGAGAGATCCGGCCCGCCCTTCGATACGCGGGCATCGTTTTGGGGGAGGCGGCCGCGGCAGCGCGCCCGCTCCTCTGTCCGGGGGCCCCAGCTCAGTTCAGGCCGAACTGCTTGAGCTTGTACTGGAGCGTCCGCTTGGAGATGCCCAGATATTGGGCGGTCTTCTCCCGGTGGCCGCCGAACTTCTCCAGGGCGGCGGCGACGATCGCGGCATCCTGTTGGTTGAGCATCTGCTTATAGCTGTTGGAGGGCTGCCGCTCCACACCGACGGAAGGCGCCTGGCGGATGCTGGAGAGGCGGATGGGCAGGGAGGCGGAGGTCAGCATATCGTCGTCGCAGAGGGCCACCGCCGCCTCGATCGCATTCTCCAGCTCCCGTATGTTCCCCGGCCAGTCATAGCGCAGCAGGACGTCCCAGAAATCGTCTGTGATGGTCTGGATGTTCTTCCCGATGCTCTTTTGGAAGCGGTCGATGAACGTATTGGCCAGCATGACGATGTCATTGCGCCGGTAGCGCAGCGGCGGGACCTCGATGCGCACGACATTGAGCCGGTAGTACAGGTCCAGCCGGAAGGTCCCCTCCCGCACGCTGTTCTCCAGGTCTTCGTTGGTGGCCGCGATGATGCGCGCGTGGATCGGCAGGCGGCGGACCCCTCCCACCCGCTCGTAATAGCGGTCCTGCAGGACGGTCAGCAGCCTGGACTGCAGGTTCAGCGGCATGATCCCGATCTCATCCAGGAAGATCGTGCCCTCTCCCGCCAGCTCGAACTTCCCTTTTTTCAGGGTATTCGCCCCGGTGAAAGAGCCCTTCTCATGGCCGAAGAGCTCGCTTTCGATCAGGTTCGGCTGGATGGCGGCGCAGTTGACGTGTATGAAGGGCAGCGCCGCCCGCTTCCCGCTGTAGTGGATCTCTTTCGCCACCACCCCTTTGCCTGTTCCGCTCTCCCCGGTTATCAGGACGGTGGTGTCGATGTCCTTCACCTTCCGGATCACGTCTCTGACCTGGGCGCTGAGCGTATCCTGGAAGGACGGCTCGGAGGGGGCCTCTCTGGGCCCCTCTTCCAGGTCCACGTTGAGGAGATTGGCGCGGGAGCGCAGGATCCGCTCCACTTTCTGCATCAGCTCCGCCATGTCATAGGGCTTCGTGACATAGTCGTCCGCCCCCGCCTTGATCGCCTCTACCGCGCTCTCGATCCGCCCGTAGGCGGTGATGATGACCACGACGGAGCGGGTGCTCCGTGCGCGGATCGCCCGCAGGATCTCCATCCCGTTCTTATGGGGGAGATGCATATCCAGCAGGACCAGGTCGAAGGTCATATGCCGGCACTGCTCATACGCCTCGCCGCCGTCGCTCAGCGCGGTGACCTCATACCCCGCCGCCTGGAACTCCTCCTGGAGGATGTTCAGGGAGATGCTCTCATCCTCCACGATCAAACAAGAGTACATGACTGTCCCCCCAGTTCTTTATACAGGCGTCGGGAGCTCGATGCTGCATATGGTCAGCCCGTCCTCCCCCGTTCTCAGCGAGATCGTGCCCTTATAGGGCTCCAAGCTGCGCTTGGCCATGAACAGGCCCAGTCCGGACCCGTTCTCCTTCGTGGTGTAGTAGGGGCTGAAGAGCTGTTCCGTATCCACCCCCTGCAGGCCCACGCCGTTATCCACCACAGAGATCGCGATCTTCTTCTCTTCCGGACAGTACCTGCTGCGCACGAAGATCGACCCGTCGTCGGTGATCGCCTGCTGGGCGTTGATCAGTATATTCAGGAATATCTGCTGCATATCTGTGCTTTTCGCCCGGATGATGGGGATCTGCTCGTCCAGATCGCTGGAGATCTCGATGTCGCGGAAGATCTTCTGCCGGTTGACCATCTGGATGCAGTTCCGCAGGACCTCGTTGAGGTCCAGCTGGGTGCTCTGGGCCTGCTTCGCCACGTTCCCGAAGGAGAGCATCTGGTCGATGATATTGTCGATCCGCTTGACCTCGCTGGAGATGAGCCCCACCACCTCGCGCGAGCGCTCGCTGATGCCCCGGTCCTTTTTCAGCAGGCTGGCGCAGTTGGAGATATTCATCAGCGGGTTCTTGATGTCGTGGGAGAGCCCCAGAGAGATCTCCCCCAGCTGGACATGATATTTGAACTGTTCGAACTGATAGTCGAAGAACTGCTGCTGCGTCACGTCGGTCCCCACCAGCACCACGCCGGGGATCTGGCTCTTGCTGTTGCAGAGGGGGGAGATCGCCAGGTCCAGGATGTGGTCGTCTCCCTTCTGCGTCACCACCACGTTGTTCATCCGGCTGCGCGCGCCGCTCACCCGCACGCTCTCTATGGTCTTCAGCAGCTGCTCCCCATCCCGCACCGTGCGGTATACGGTGTCCGCGAAGCTGGGGTCTCCGCCCCAGAACTCCCGGGCCGCGTCGTTCTGTGAGATGATATGGTGCCCCTCGTCCAGGACCATGATCAGATCGGCCGTGCTGTCGAGGATGCTGTTTACATAATTCACTTCCTGGATATACTGGTTCTGGAGGACCACCCGGCCGTAGGCCGCCTCCGCGAAGATCGTATACCACTGGATGTCCCGCCGGTCGTAGTGTCCGCCGCACCGCCCGTGGAAGGTGAACACCCGGTATCCCTTCTCTGTGATCCGGATGGGGAAGAGGACATATTCCCACCCGCCGGAAGAGGAGAACAGCCGGAAGGGATAGTCCTGCTCCAGGAGCAGCGGCGCGTGCTGCTCCACGAAGGACAGGGCGAGGGGATCTCCGTCCCCGTGGAGAGAGATGCTCGCCTCGATACGCGCCCTCCCCTTCGGCGTCAGAGACATGATGCCGAACCAGTCGCTCCCCAGGAGCTGGGGGATCCCCTGCTTGAATTGGCGCTGCAGGGTCTGTTCCGCCGAAAAACAGCTGTCGTCTAAAAACAACATGTCCTCTCTCCTTAAAAGGCTCCGGCCGGCTGGCCGCGCGTCAGAGCGGGCAGATACACATCTTGATATATCGTCCAGGGTGCCTATCCAAAGTATACACCGCGGAGGTCTCCTCTGGCAATAAGGCTCCGGAAAAGCAGATGCCTCCGGTATACGGCGAGGGACGTATACCGGAGGCATCTCGGGCTTTATCTGACCGCTCCCTTTTCTTTGGCGGCCCGGATCTCCCCTTCCGTATATCCGATCTGCTTCAAGACCTCTTCCGTGTCGCGGCCCACGGCGCCTGTGGGCTGATAGCCGCTCTCGTCGTAGGCGCCGAAGAGGACGGGGACCGTGGGCATGTCCACGGTCTCTCCGTTCTCGAACGTGACCGGGACGATATACCGGTTGGCCAGCGCCTGCGGATCTGTGCGCAGCTCGCTGATGTGGCCGATCTTCCCGCAGACCAGGTCGGCGGCGGTGAACTCCTCCACCCATGTGTCGCGGTCCTTCTTCATGAACGCCCCCCGCAGTATGGGCATGAACGCGTCGATATTGGCATGGACGTTGGTGATATCGTTGAACCGCTGGTCCTCGATCAGCTCCTCCAGGCCGAGCACCCGGCACAGCTTCGGGAACGAGCCGTTGTAGTCCGCGATCCCGATGAAGAGCCAGTTGCCGTCCCCGCACTGGTACGGGTAGCCCAGGGGATTGTTGGGCCGGTCCTTGTCCTTGGGCAGCTGATTGCCGAACTGCGTGGACAGGACGTAGGACCCATTGTACCAGATAGCGCTGCCGAAGAGGGACGAGGACACCAGGGTGCCCTTCCCGGTCCTCTGGGCCGCGATGTATGCGGCCAGGAGCCCGCCGCACAGGATGCTGCCCACGGTGGCATCCCCCGCCCCTGTCGGCGGGAGGAAGGGGAACCCGCCGTCCGCGCCCCAGTCCACGATGGAGCCCGACCGGGCCCAGTAGGCCACCGTATCGAAGCCGGGCTTCGCGGCGTCGGGCCCCTCGTACCCATAGCCGGTGAAGTGCCCGTAGACCAGCTTGGGGAAACGGGCGAGGAGCGTCTTGTCGTCTATGCCCATCTTGACCAGGGACTTCATCCGCACGTTGGTCACGAAGATATCGCAGCGGGCGATGAGCTTGAGGAACATCTCCATGCCGGTGGGATCCTTCAGATCGATGGATATGAAGCTCTTGTTGGCGTTCTGCAGGGTGAACAGGGGGTTCTCCTCATCCAGGATGGGGCAGAGCTGATTGCGCCCCACCACGCGCCAGGCGTCTCCCGACAGCCCCTCGACCTTGACGACCTCTGCGCCCCAGTCGGCCAGGAACCTGGCGGCGTTGGGCACGGCCACATGGGTCCCCAGCTCCACGACCCGGAGCCCCTCCAGGGGCAGATGCTTCTTGCTCATACGAACCTCTCCTTTTTATGTTTATTTCGTCGTGTCTCTGCCATCGGTGGACAGCGGCGGCCTCCTGTCTCAGACCACGCCGAACTGCGCGATGACCGCCGTCAGCACCGTCCCTATGACAGGGATCACCGTGTTGGACCACCAGTAGTGCTTGTATGCCTCCTTATGGGTCAGGTGCACGACGGTCAAGGTGTTGTTTATAGAGCCGTTATGGGGCAGATTGTCGAACCCGGTGGAGGCCATGGCGGACAGGCGGTGGATGACCTGCGGATCCATCCCCATCGCGAGGAACCGGTCCGCCAGCTGATCCATGGCGATGCCGAGCCCGCCCGACGGCGAGCCGGTGATGGCCACCAGGATCGTCACAGAGACCAGGAGCTGCACCACAGGGGGCCCCGGCAGCCGGTCCATGCTGCTGATGACCATCGCATAGCCGGGAGTGGCGGCCACCGCCCCGCCGAAGCCCACCACGGCGCAGATGCTGGCCAGCGCCGCGACGCCGTTGTTCGCCCCCTCTTTTACCGTCCGCTTCATATCATGGAGCTCGCGGAAGAACAGGACATAGGTCGCGGCCATGGCGGCCACCATGGACACCACCGGCGGCCACCCCAGGACGTTCATGACCACCAGCAGGACGGCGGTGGGCAGGATGGACTTCCAGAACGGCGGCGGATCCGACTGGTCGTCCTCCTGATACGCCTCTTTGATGCGCCGCCCTGTGGGCAGGAAGCCCTCGTGCTCCCGCTCCGCCTTCGCGATGATATACTGGAAATAGGCGATGCCCAGCAGCAGCGTGATCCCAGAGCCGATGAATCCCAGGACGGGGGCCGCCCGCACGGTCGTCCCCAGGTAGGTCGTGGGGATGATGTTGACCGCCGACGGGCTCCCCGGCATCATGCCCAGGGTCAGGACGCCGGAGCCGAAAGAGGAGCAGGTGTACATGTGCCACGGCATGTCCAGCTTTTCGAACAGGCTCTTGCAGATGGTCATCATCGTGAAGACGATCACATAGGAGCCCACCCCTCCCAGGGACAGCAGGGCGTTGATCAGCACCACCGCCAGCAGCGCCAGCAGCTTCTCGTGTCCTGTCGCCCGCTGGGCCAGCCCCGCGATCGCCACCCCGATCCCCCGGGCGGCCCCGCTGTCGCTCATCATCTTGCCGAGGATCGCGCTGCAAAAGAAGATGAAGAAATAGTTTTTCACGAAGTCGGCATAGCTCGTCATATAGCCGTCCATCAGGGTGTCCATCAGGGGCATGCCCGCGGACAAGATCACGATCACGGAACATACCGGCGCGATCACGAGGACAGAGACGCCCCGATAGGTCATCAGGATCAGGAGCGCCAGGCTGATCAGGATACCGGCCAGACTGATAAGTTCTATACGCATATACGACCCCCCCCATGTATATCGCCGCCACTGTCACCTGCCCATTTTCCTGTGCAAGGCGGATGCCAATTTCCCCATCCGCGAAAACACCCCTATCCGCCGCAGATCTTCAGCTTTTCTCCACAAAATATCCTGTCTGTAAGGTGCAATTTTTAGCACAGATGCAATTATCTGCACCCCTTGTCCCCCGGGGCCGCGCCGCCGCCCGGCCCTGTGGAGGCGCCTCTCTCCGGCCCCCGGGGCGCAGATGGGAAAGCGGTCTCCCCCTGCCCTTCCCGTGTGCGCGCCCTTCCGTCCGCCCCCATCCCGCCGTATCTCCGGGGCCTGCCGCCCACCGCCGCCCGCCCGCGCCCGCGGGACCTCTCCAGGGGCGGCCGCCGGCCTCCCGGTCTACTTGGCACCGCTTTTGCTGGATACATGGGCATCACCGATGCGGACGTCACCGCTCTGGGAGCCGGCCGCGCCGCCGAAGAAAGGAAGATCCGTATGATGAGAGACTATCCCCTGATGACAGAAGAGCAGCGCACACTGGTATATCTGTTGAGAGATTTCCTGAAAAAAGAGGTCATGCCCCACGCAGCTGAGTGGGACGAGAAGGGCGAGTTCCCCCTGGAGGTGTACAAGCAGCTGGCGGAGCTCGGCTTCAACGCCATCGACGTCCCGGAGGAATACGGCGGCCTGGGCTGCGACGCCCTGACCACCTGCCTGCTCCGTCAGGAGCTGGGGTATGCGGAGGCGGGCTTCGCGGTCTCCTTCGCCGCGGCCACCTTCGGCATCAAGCCCGTCATCCTGGCCGGGACCAGGGAGCAGGCCATGTACTACAGCGAGCACCTGGCCCACGGCGGCATCTGCGCCAACTGCCTTACAGAGCCCCAGTCCGGCTCCGACCTGGCGCTGACCCGCACCACGGCGGTCCGGGACGGGGACGACTATATCATCAACGGCACGAAGTGCTTCATCACGAACGGCGCTGTGGCGAACATCTACACCGTGGCCGCCTCCACGGATCCCTCCAAGCGGGGGGACGGGATCTCCCTCTTCATCGTGGAGCGGGACCGCCCCGGCGTCAGCGTCGGCAAGCACGAGAACAAGATGGGCATCCGGGCCTCCAACACCACCGACGTGGTCTTCGAGGACGTGCGCGTCCCCGCCAAGAACCTGATCGGCCCGGAGAACTCCGGGTTCGAGACCCTCAAGCAGCTGCTGGCCCACAGCCGTCCCACCGGCATGGCGGTGGCCCTGGGCATCATGGACCGCGCCGTGGAGATCGCCACCAGATACGCCAAGGAGCGGATGACCTTCGGCAAGCCCATCGCAAAGCAGCAGATGATCAAGCAGAAGCTGGCCGATATGCAGATCCTCACCCAGACCTCCAAGGGGCAGGTGTTCTATAACGCCTCCCTGCTGGACCACGGCATCCGGGACGCCGCCCTGGGCGCGGTCACCAAGGCCTTCGTCTCTGAAAACGTGGTCAAGGTCACCGACATGGCCCTGCAAGTGCTGGGCGGTTACGGCTATATGAAGGATTATCCCATCGAGAAGCTGTACCGCGACGCCCGCATCTATCCCATCTTCGAAGGCACCAGCGAGATCCAGCGCATCGTGATCGCAGGCGACCTGGTCCACCAGTTCTGATAGATCCGCTAAAATATCTCGACGAATAAAGGAGCGCTCAAAATGGAGATGGTGTTTGAAAAGATCAGGCTGGATCATGCGGGAGACGGCGTGGCCTATATCACGCTGAACGACCCCGCGAATATGAATCCGGTCAACGCGCAGGCGATGAAGGACCTGGTGGTCTGCCTGGACCGCTGCGAAGAGGACAGCTCCATACGGGCCGTCGTCATCCGCGGCGCGGGCGGCCATTTCTCCGCCGGCGGCGATGTCAAGGGCATGAAGGCGCGGCTGGACCAGGGCGTCAATACCACCCGGTCCGGCATCCGCGCCGGCGGCGAGTTCATCATGCGCCTGAAGACCATCAGCAAGCCCACGATCGCGTGGATCGAAGGGGCGGCGGCCGGCGTCGGCATGAGCATCGCTCTGGCCTGTGACTTCTCCATCGCGGCGGAGGACACCAAGATGGTGTTCGCGTTCGTGAACATCGGGTTCGTCCCCGACGGCGGCATCACCTATATGCTCAGCCGGGCCGTGGGCACCGTCCGTGCCACGGAGCTCCTGATGTCCGGGCGCAAGTTCACCGCCGCCGAGGCGAAGAGCTGGGGCATGATCACCGAGGCCGTCCCCAGGGAGGAGCTGGAGGCCACGGTGCAGAGATATATCCGGAAATATTCCACCGGCCCCAGTGTGGCCTATGCCAACATCAAGGCGCTGATCAACCGCACCTGTTACAGCGAGCTCAACTTCTGTATGCAGAACGAGGTGCCCGCGCAATATGCGTGCAGCACCTCCGATGACCACAGGGAGGCGGTCACCGCCTTCGTCGAAAAGAGGAAGCCCGCTTTCACGGGCAGATAACAGGCGCATCCGGAAAAGGAGGGGAAGTAAATGGAATATATCAGCTTGCTCGGTATCGTCCTGGGCATGGTGGTCTTCATCGGCATGATGTTCAAGGGCTTCCATGTGGCCATCTCGGGCATCTGCGCCGCCCTGGTGCTGGCCCTGACCTCCGGGTCGGACCCGATCGAGATCATGACCGGCACCTGGGCCAGCGGCTTCGCGGGCTACATGCAGAGCATGTTCTTGGTCTTCCTGTTCGGCGCTCTGTTCGGGCGGCTGCTGAACGACTGCGGCGGGTCCAAACGGATCGCGATCGCGCTCTACCGGTTCTTCAGCAGCCGGAAGCACGGAGACCAGCGCTTCTACGCGGTCTGCTTCCTGATCGCCATGTATGCGATCTTGATCTATGCCGGCGTCAGCGGCATGATCGTGGTCTTTGCCGTCTACAATATCGCGTATGAGCTCTTCCGCCGCCTGGACGTGCCCTGGAACATGTACGGTTACGGCGGCGTGTCCGGCGTGGCGATCTTCTGGGTGGCGGGCTCTCTCCAGGTCGCCAACGTCTCCGCTGCGGACGTCTGCGGCGTGACGACCATGGCCGCCCCCGTCATGTCCATCGTGGCCACCGTGGTGTTCTATCTGGTCCTCCTCGTGATCGTGAAATGGGACCTGATCCACTACGACAAGCGCAGCATGGGCTTCTTCCCCATGGGCCAGCGCATCTATGAGGAGCGCGGCGAGGACCCCAACGCCGCCCTGGACGATACCACGGGCCTCCCCGGGCTGCTGCCCTCTGTGCTCCCCATCGTCATCATGGTCGTCATGGCCGGCATGGGCGTCAATGTGGCCTTCGCCATGTTCGTGGGCTGCATCATCATCTCAGTGATCATGTTCAAGCGGTATACCAACTTCAAGGACACCCTCACTCAGGGCATCGTCTCCTGCTTCGGCCCCAGCTGCGGCGTCTCGGTCACCTCCGCCATGGCCACCGTGATCAAGGTGGTCCCCGGCTTCGCCATCATCACCGATCTCCTGACCGTCTTCCCGCCGCTGATCCAGGGCGTCCTCATCATCTCCCTGGTCACGTTCTGCGCCTCTTCCAGCGGCGCGGCCATCCAGAGCATGGGGCCCGAGGTCCTGCAGCTCTTCGGCGCGGCCGGGCTGGGCCCCGCGGCCTCCGCCCGTCTGATGACCATCGCGGCCTTCACCGGCTGTCCGCCCCACAGCGCCGGCATCGCCAATGTCTGCGCCCTGTGCCGCATCGACTATAAGGATGCCCTCTATGTCTACTTCAAGGGCTCGATGATCCCCGGCTTCTGCGCGCTGGTGTCGGCCATCGTGCTGATCAGGCTCGGCATCATGTTCTGACCCTGTCCGCCCGCGCCGCGGCCTTCGGCGCCCGTCCGGCTGCGGTCCCGCAGGACAGTCTCTACTTACGGAAAGGCCCTGTGCGGCAGCAAAAGACAGCCCCGGCTCAGATGAGCCGGGGCTGTTCAGCGTGTCAAAAAAGTCCAAATGGACTTTTTTGACACGCTGTCTGACATTTTGACTTACGTCAAAATGTTCCTGACTGTACGCGAAAGTGGGGGCTCACCTGGTCTGAGGTGGCTCCGCCCGAAAGCATCTGGACTGCCCCCGGCAGTCCAGACCCCCTTTCACACTATCCCCCCGCTGCTTCTCCAGCGTTGTACCACTTCTTCGACAGGCTGGACAGCCCCGGCTCAAATGAGCCGGGGCTGTTGTCATTATCCTATGCGCTCCGAGGGCAGTTTTTATTCCCTCGGCTCCTTGATGGCGGCCTGCGCGGCGGCCAGGCGGGCGATGGGCACACGGAAGGGGGAGCAGGAGACGTAGGTGAGGCCCACCTTGTGGCAGAACTCCACGGAGGAGGGGTCGCCGCCGTGCTCGCCGCAGATGCCCATGTGCATCTCAGGCCGGACGGACTTGCCCAGCTTGACGCCCATGTCCACCAGCTTGCCCACGCCGTGCTGATCCAGGTGGGCGAAGGGGTCGAACTCGTAGATCTTCTTGTCGTAGTAGTAGCCCAGGAACTTGCCGGCGTCGTCGCGGGAGAAGCCGAAGGTCAGCTGGGTGAGGTCGTTGGTGCCGAAGGAGAAGAACTCGGCCTCGCCGGCGATCTCGTCGGCCAGCAGGGCGGCGCGGGGGTCCTCGATCATGGTGCCCACCTCATACTCGAGGTCGATGCCGGACTCGGCGATGAGCTTGTCGGCGGTGGAGACCACGATGTCCTTGACGTACTTCATCTCCTTGACGTCGGTGGTCAGGGGGATCATGATCTCGGGCACGATCTTGTACTGGCCCTTCTTGGTGACGTTGATGGCGGCGCTGATGACGGCGGTGGTCTGCATCTCGGCGATCTCGGGGTAGGCCACGGCCAGACGGCAGCCGCGGAAGCCCATCATGGGGTTGACCTCGTGGAGGGCGCTCACCACCTCGGTGAGCCGCTCGGTGGTGATGCCCATGTCGGCGGCCAGCTCGGCGATGTCCTCGGGCTTGGTGGGCAGGAACTCGTGGAGGGGGGGATCCAGGTAGCGGATGACTACCGGGCGCTCGCCCATGACCTCGTAGATGGCCTCGAAGTCGCCCTGCTGATAGGGCAGGACCTTGGCCAGGGCCTTCTTCCGCTCCTCGGTGTTCTCGGCCACGATCATCTCGCGGACGGCCTTGATGCGGTCGCCCTCGAAGAACATGTGCTCGGTGCGGACCAGGCCGATGCCCTCGGCGCCGAAGGCCAGGGCCTGCTTGGCGTCCCGGGGGGTGTCGGCGTTGGTGTACACGCCCAGCTGGCGGTACTTGTCGGCCCAGCCCATCAGGCGGCCGAAGTAGCCGGAGCCGGGGTCGGCGGGCACGGTGGGCACGGCCTCCCCGTAGATGTTGCCGGTGGAGCCGTCCAGGCTGATCCAGTCGCCCTCCTTATAGGTGTTGCCGCCCAGAGTGAACTGCTTGGCGGCGTAGTCCACCACGATGTCGCCGCAGCCGGACACGCAGCAGGTGCCCATGCCCCGGGCCACCACGGCGGCGTGAGAGGTCATGCCGCCCCGGACGGTGAGGATGCCCTCGGAGACCTGCATGCCCTCGATGTCCTCGGGGGAGGTCTCCAGCCGGACCAGGACCACCTTCTCGCCCCGCTCGTGCCACTCCTTGGCCTCCTCGGCGGTGAAGACCACCTTGCCGCAGGCGGCGCCGGGGGAGGCGGCCAGGCCCTTGCCGATCACGGCGGCCTTCTTCAGGGCCTCGGGGTCGAAGGTGGGGTGGAGCAGGGAGTCGAGCTGCTTGGGCTCCACCCGGCACACGGCCTCCTTCTCGTCGATCATGCCCTCGTCCACCAGGTCCACGGCCACCTTCAGGGCGGCGGCGGCGGTGCGCTTGCCGTTGCGGGTCTGGAGCATGTAGAGCTTGCCGTCCTCGATGGTGAACTCCATGTCCTGCATGTCCTTATAGTGCTTCTCCAGCCGGTCGGCGATGTCGGCGAACTGCTGGTACACCTCGGGCATGTCCTCCTGGAGCTTGCTGATGGGGGAGGGGGTGCGCACGCCGGCCACCACGTCCTCGCCCTGGGCGTTGATGAGGTACTCGCCGAAGAGGGCCTTCTCGCCGGTGGCGGGGTTGCGGGTGAAGGCCACGCCGGTGCCGGAGCGGTCGCCGGAGTTGCCGAAGACCATGGACTGCACGTTGACGGCGGTGCCCCACTCGTAGGGGATCTCGTTCATGCGGCGGTAGACGTTGGCCCGGGGGTTGTCCCAGGAGCGGAACACGGCCTTCACGGCCTCCATCAGCTGGACCTTGGGATCCTGGGGGAACTCCTCCCCCTTCTCCTTCTTATAGAAGTCCTTGAAGAGGACCACCAGCTGCTTCATGTCGCCGGCGTCCAGCTCCACGTCCTGCTTGACGCCCTTCTTGTCCTTCATCTCGTCGATGATCTCCTCGAAGCGCTTCTTGGAGAGCTCCATGACCACGTCGGAGAACATCTGGATGAACCGGCGGTAGGAGTCATAGGCGAAGCGGGGATTGCCGGTCTTTTTGGCGAAGCCCTCCACCGCCACGTCGTTGAGGCCCAGGTTCAGGATGGTGTCCATCATGCCGGGCATGGAGGCCCGGGCGCCGGAGCGGACGGAGACCAGCAGGGGGTTGGAGGTGTCGCCGAACTTCTTGCCGGTCTTCTCCTCCAGCTTGGCCAGGTGCTCCATGATCTCGGCCTCGATCTCGGGGGCGATGACGCGGCCGTCGCTATAGTACCGGGTGCAGGCCTCGGTGGTGACGGTAAAGCCCTGGGGCACGGGCATGCCCAGGTTGGACATCTCCGCCAGGTTGGCGCCCTTGCCGCCCAGCAGTTCCCGCATGCTGCCGTTGCCTTCGGAAAATTCATAGACATACTTTTCCATTGGAAGGTTCCTCCTTATCGTTTCTCCTGTGGGCCGGCTGCGAAGGAAAGTACCGGGGCAGAGAGGACCCCCGGAGGCCGCCTCCGTGACCGGATCCAGCCAGTCCAATAAAAATATTATAACATTTCTCCCGAGAAACGCAAGGACTGTATGCAAGATCTTCAGCGATACCCACAAAAAAGGTGGGACCAATTTCCAGTTCAGGCGGAGATGCCCTCCCCCTTGTCCCGCCCGTCCTTCTATCCTATAATACAGCCATAGGCACCTCATCAGCCGGATAAGGAGGTCATGCCCATGTTCCCGCCCTTCCTCTTCCCCTTCCTCCGCCCCGTCCCCGCCGCCCCCGATCCCCGGGGCGGCATCCTGGCGCTGTCCGCTCCGCCCTGGTCCGCCCCCAGCCGCAGGACAGAGGACATGTCCGCGGAGGGCCAGCTGGGGATCTTCCTGGACCGGTACCTCTACTCCCGCCTGGAGGAGGCGGGGCGGATCCGCTCCTTCCACCGGGTCCGGGACCGGAGCGGGCAGCTCCGGGGGACCGACGTCATCCTGACCGCGCCGGAGGGCGGGGCGCTCCGCCTGGACGAGAAGGCCCAGCTCTACTACCTCAACAGGGACCTGCCCACCTTCGCCTTCGAGCTCCTGTTCCTCCGCCAGGGCGTCCTCACCCCCGGCTGGCTGTGCCGGGAGGGGCTGGACACCGACCGCTACCTGCTGGTCTGGCCCTTCGCCCGGCGGGACCGGCCCAAGGGGATCCGCTGGACCGACTTCACCCGTGTGGACTGCCTGCTCCTGGACAAGGCGGCCCTGCTGGCCTGGCTCTCCGGGCAGGGCCTCGCCCGGGAGCGGCTGCTCCGGGAGGCGGCGGACCTGCGCCGGGCGGGGGAGCGCCGGCGGGACATCCCCGGCCTCCCGGATGCCTACTACGTCGCCTCCGACCCGGCCCGGTACGGAGAGGCCCCCGTCGATCTGGTGATCCGCCGGGCCCGGCTCCTCTCCCTCCCCGGCAGCCTCGGTTTCCGGGCCTCCCCGGCGGGGCTGGAGCCGCTGCTCCGCTTCTGAGCCGCCCTTCTCACCGGCTCTCCCCCATGTTATAATGGTCTAAGATCGACAGATGGGAGCGTTGTATCATGATCTCTATTTTCTTCAGTCCCCGCGGCACCACCAAGCGCACCGCCCGGGCCATCCTGGGCTACGGCCAGAAGGTGGAGGAGCGGGACCTGCTGGGCAGTCCCCTGAAGGAGGACCTGGTCCTCCCGCCGGGAGAGCCGGTGCTGGTGGCCATGCCGGTGTACGCCGGGCAGATCCCCGTCCTCTGCCGCCGGCAGCTCAAGGCCCACCTGAAGGGCAGCGGCAACCCCGCCGTCGCCGTGGCGGTGTACGGCAACCGGGCCTATGACAACGCCCTGGCGGAGCTCCAGGACATCCTGGAGGAGGCGGGCTGTCCCGTGGTGGCCGCCGGGGCCTTCATCGGCCGCCACTCCATCTTCCCCAAGGTGGCGGAGGGCCGCCCCGACCAGGCCGACCTGGCCCTCATGGCGGCGTTCGGGGACAAGTGCCGGGAGAAGCTGGCCGCCTTCGACCCCGCCGCCCATGTGCGCCTGGACCTGCCCGGGGACCACGCCTACCGGGAGCCGGGCCGGGTGCCTTTCCACCCCAGCTGCAACGACCGGTGCATGAAGTGCTACGCCTGCGCCAACACCTGCCCCGCCGGGGCCATCCCCATGGAGTCTCCCTGGATCACCGACGGCGAAAAGTGCATCTCCTGCGGCGCCTGCGTGTTCCTCTGCCCCACCCAGGCCCGGCAGTACCGGGGGGAGGCCTACGAGGCCGCCGCCGGGGCCTTCGCCGTCAAGTGCGGCCAGCGCCGGGAGCCGGAGCTCTTCCTGTGACCCCTCCCCGCCGCTTCTATCTGATCGGCGGCCCCATGGGGGTGGGCAAGACCACCGCCGCCCGGCTGCTGGCGGAGCGCCTGCCCCGGAGCGTGCTCCTGGACGGGGACTGGTGCTGGGACATGCGGCCCTTCCAGGTGACGGAGGAGACGAAGGCCATGGTGCTGGACAACATCTGCCACCTGCTGGGCAACTTCCTGGCCTGCTCCGCCTTCCAGTCGGTGGTATTCTGCTGGGTGCTCCACGAACAGGAGATCCTGGACCACATCCTCTCCCGGCTGGACACGTCCGGGTGGGAGACGGTCCCCGTGTCCCTGGTGTGCTCGGAGGCGGCCCTCCGCGCCCGCCTCCTGGCAGACGGGGAGGCGGGCCGCCGGGCGCCGGGGACCCTGGAGCGGAGCCTGGCCTATCTCCCCCGGTACGCCGCCCTCACCTCCCCCCTGCTGGACACCACCGCCCTTGCCCCGGAGGAGACCGCCGCCGCCCTGGCCGCCCTCCCCGGGAGAGACTATGAAGAAAGAGGATACGCGCCATGAACGACATCATAGAGAGCCTGTACCGCCGCCGCTCCGTCCGGGCCTTCGAGGACCGGCCGGTACCGGAGGAGGTGAAGCGGGCGGTGCTGGACGCCGCCGTCCAGGCCCCCACCGCCGGCTGCCAGCAGCTCTACACCATCCTGGACATCACCGACCAGGGCCTGAAGGACGCCCTGGCGGAGACCTGCGACCACCAGCCCTTCATCGCAAAGGCGCCGGTGGTGCTGATCTTCTGCGCCGACTGCCGCAAGTGGTACAGCGCCTATGTGGAGGCGGGCTGTTCCCCCCGGCTCCCCGGCCCCGGCGACTTGATGCTGGCGGTGTGCGACGCGGTGATCGCCGCCCAGAACGGGGTGGTGGCCGCCGAGAGCCTGGGGCTGGGCTCCTGCTACATTGGCGACATCATGGAGCGGCGGGAGGACCACCGCCGCCTGCTGGGCCTGCCCGACTGGGTGTTCCCCGCCGCCATGCTGGTGATGGGCTATCCCACCCGGCAGCAGCGGGAGCGGCCCAAGCCCCGGCGCTTCGAGCAGGCGCATATCGTGCAGGAGAACGGCTACCGCCCCCTGGAGGGCCCGGAGCTCCGGGAGATGTTCCGGGACCGGACGGGGGAGCAGTCCTTCGAGGGCTTCCTCCGGGCCTTCTGCGCCCGGAAGTACGACTCGGACTTCTCCCGGGAGATGAGCCGCTCGGTGGCGGCCTATCTGGAGGAGTACCGGGGGGAGGGGCGGGCATGAGCGGCCCCGCCCCCATCCCCATGGAGGTGGTGGCCCGCATCCGCAGCGACTTCCCCACCAAGTTCGGCATCCCCCGGCAGAGCGGCCTGGTGGAGGCCCTGCGCTCCACCGTGGTCTTCGAGCCCCCCTACCGGGATCCGGAGGCCCTCCGGGGGCTGGAGGGCTTCTCCCACATCTGGCTCATCTGGCAGTTCTCCGGGGCGGTGCGGGAGGGCTGGTCCCCCACCGTCCGGCCCCCCCGCCTGGGGGGGAACGTGCGCATGGGGGTCTTCGCCACCCGGTCCCCCTTCCGGCCCAACCCCATCGGCCTGTCCTCGGTGAAGCTGGAGGAGATCCGCCTCCACACCCCCCAGGGCCCGGTGCTGGTGGTGTCGGGGGCGGACCTGATGGACGGCACCCCCATCCTGGACATCAAGCCCTATCTCCCCTACGGAGACTGCCGCCCGGAGGCCTCGGCCGGTTTCGCCGGGCCCGACGGAGGGGCGGTGCTGGAGGTGGTCATCCCCCCCGAGCTGGAGGCCCTGGTGCCCCCGGACAAGCGGGAGGCCCTGCGGGGGGTCCTGTCCCACGACCCGCGCCCCCCCTACCAGCACGACCCGGAGCGGGTGTACGGCATGGCCTTCGCCGGGCGCGACGTGCGCTTCTCCGTGGAGGGGGAGGTCCTCACCGTGCAAGAGGTCCTACCACTTCCCTGAAGTGGTCCTCCACATTTTCCACAGAAATATCCACATTTTTTGTACATATGCTGGGATCCGGCGAGAGAGAGCCGGATGCCGGGGCTCTCCCTCCCAGGGACAGGCCCCGGCGCCCGGGCCCGGCGGACGATGTGGACAGACGCACAGAGCGCCCGCGGGGAGGCCGTCAGCCTCCCCGCGGGCGCTCTTTTTCCACAGCCTGTGGACGGTCTATCCCGCCGGGCTGGCCTGGACCGCCTGGCCCCAGTCGTCCACCGTCCAGCCGCCGGCCCCGTCGGGGATCAGGTAGAACGCGTACCCGTCGTCCTCCTCCACCTGGAAGGAGCAGAAGAGCACCAGCACATCCTCCATGCCCAGATCCGTCCCCTGGCCCCGGCCGTTCTCCAGATAGGTCTCGGCGAAGTAGCGGGCCCACAGGGGGTCGTAGCGCATGGAGCCCTCCACCCAGTCCGGCCAGTCTCTTTCCGCCAGATAGGTCTCCAGGGCCGCCATCCCGGCGTCCAGCGCCTCCTGGGTGAAGGGGCTCTGGGCGGCGGCGCAGTACTCGCAGAGGGAGAACACCCGGTCAAAGGGGCTCTCCGGATCGTCGCGGGCGGTCCGGTACCAGCGCTCCGTCCCGTCCCGGGTCACCCGCACCAGGCCCCCCTCCTCCAGGAAGAGCACCTGGTCCCCGTCCTCCGAGGTGTACCGCACCGCCTCTCCCTCCAGGCTGTCCGGAGCCTCCCCCTCCGCCCAGATGATGGGGTAGAGGGCGCGGCCGATGTCGCCGGTGAAGGGGGCGTCCGGGTCGTCCGCCTCCCCGGTGACCGGGTGGACCCGGCCGGCGGCGCTCCAGTCCATGGGGCGGACCTCCCGCCCGCCCAGGAAGGCCAGGGTCTCCAGGGTCCCCTCCTGCCCCACGATCTGGAAGATCGCCCCGCTCACGTCCCCGGCGGGGGTCCCCTCCAGGAGGGAGAGGGACAGATCCATGCCCGGGTACTGCTCCTCCGCCCACTCCCGCGCCACCTGGAGGGGGTCCAGCAGGCCGGGCCGGTGGCCCTGGTCCGCCTGGGCCTGGAGGTCCTGGTAATACTCCGCCGCCGTCATCCCCGTCCCCGCGGGCAGCACAGTGTGCCAGTTCCCGTAGTCGTTGTAGAAGCAGCCCTCCACGCACCAGATGCCCGTGTCCCCCTGCCCTGCGGGCTGGGAGAGGAGGAGGGTCAGGGAGACCGCATAGTCCCCGCTGTGGCAGTCGATGTAGAGGTGCTCCCCCTCCCAGAGGAAGCCGCCCAACCCCATGTAGGGCTCCAGGCCGTTGCGGGCGGCGAAGTCATCCCGGATGGGCTCCATCTGCGCCTGGATGTGCTCCCACTGCCCCCAGTCCGGGTCCTCGTTGACCGTCCCGCTGCCTGAGCGGTAGAACTGCACGTCGGTGGGATACACGAAGCCGTAGTACCAGCCGTCCTTCTGTCCCACGAAGTCGAGGCCGCCGCCGCCCCCGTCCACCGCCAGATAGTCCTGCTCATACATCTCCTGGTCGTACCGGACCACCCCGAAGAGGAAGCCCGACTCATAGCCGTAGTCCGCCATGGAGTCTTCATAGCTCTCTCTCTCGTACGCCCGGATCAGCATCCCGGGGGCGGAGAGCCAGCCCTCGTCCCCGGGCCGGAACACCAGCAGGTCCTCCTGGATGTCCGCCGGGACCGCCAGGGTCAGGCCGTCCCCCAGGTCATAGGCCGCCGCCTCCGCCAGCAGCTCCCCCGTCTCCCGGGGCACGCCGGGGGTCCCTGTTGGAGCGGGGGAGGCGGTCTCCGCCCCGCCGATGAGGGCGCAGCCCCCCAGCAGCGCCGACAGGGCCAGGCCCAGGGCCGCCGCTCCGGCGCTCCGCTTCTTTCCATACACCAGCCACACCAGCCTTTCTCTCAGCCTCGCCTTTTCCTCGCATAACGTGGTGGTCACCAGCCCCAGCCCCCTGGGGGGCGGGGCGGCCAGGGCCAGCAGGGTCTCCCCGTAGTGCCTCCGCCGGGCGGCGTCCAGCCCCCTCACCGCCGCCTGGTCGCAGGCGAGCTCGCAGGAGCGGCTGATCTCCCGCCGCACCAGCGCCATCAGGGGGTCGAACCAGTGGAGGCTGGTGACGGCGGCGGCAAGCCATTTGAAGAGGATGTCCCGCCGCCGGATGTGGGCGAGCTCGTGGCGGAGGATGTCCTCCAGCCGGTCTGCCGCCACCCCCTCGGGCAGGAACACCCGGGGCCGCAGCACCCCTGCCGCCATGGGGCCGGGAACGGCGGAGCTCACCCACAGCGCCGCGCCCCTCGGGGCCCCCAGCCGCCGGAAGAGGGCCTCCGCCTCCGGGCCGGGGGACCGTGCGCCCTTCTCCGCCTCCCGGAGGAAGCGGCGGCAGCCCAGCACATACCGGCCCAGACACAGGAGGACGCCCGCCCCCCAGATCCCCGTCCACAGGATGGGAGCGCGCAAGAGCCCGGACAGTCCCGCCGCCGGAGCGGCCGCCTCTCCCGCGGAGGGCTGAGCTGTGCTGCCGGAGACCGTGCCCGGCGTTCCCCCCGGGGCCGCCGTGCCGGCGGGCCCATTGGCGGCCGTCCCGCCGCCCACGGCGGGGGCGGGGGCCTGGGACGCCTCCTGCGCCGCCGCGGCCGGGGGCGCCGCCTCCGTCCGGGCGGGCAGGGGCAGGGTCACCCACAGGGGCACGCACAGCCGCAGCAGCACCACCAGCCACAGCCAGCACACCGCCCCCGGCCCTGCTGTCCGCCGGAGCAGGGGCCCCAGGGCGGTGAGGGCCAGCGCCCCCACAGAGCCCAAAAGGCTCAGCCGCAGCAGGGTCCCGAGAAAGGCGTTCATGTCTCTCCCCCTCTCTCCTCCCACAGGGCATCGAACATGGCCCGCAGCTCGGCCACATCCTCCCCCTTGAGCTGGTCGTGCTCCACCAGGGAGGCCACCAGGGCCCGGGCGCTCCCGCCGTAGAGCTTGTCGATGAGCTTCTGGGTCCGGTACTTCCCCATCTCCCCCTCGCTCACCAGGGGGCGGTAGTAGTACACCTCCCGCTTCTCCTGGCCCACCGCCCCCTTCTGGCACAGGCGGCGCAGCAGGGTCTTGGTGGTGTCCCCGTTCCAGTCCAGCCGCCGGGCCAGGGCCTCCTTGAGCTGCCCCAGGGTCTGGGGCTCCCCGGCGGCCCACAGGGCCCGCATGACCTCCAGCTCCGCCTCGGTGATCCTCTCCTCCGCCTCCGGCATGGCGATCCCTCCTCTTCCCGATATTTAGGGGACGATCGTTCCCTCTATGGATAGGGTACAACTGTCCCCTCTCTTTGTCAATGACAAAGCGGTAACAGTTCCAGGCTTTTTCTCCACAGGGTGTGGAAAAACAGACCGGCCGCGGGCCCATCAGGGCCCGCGGCCGGGTCGTATCCGTATCATCTCCCGCTCCGCCGCCGCAGCTCTCCCAGGAGCCACGTCCGGAGCTCCCCCGCCTCCCGGCTCTCCGGGTCCGCCTGGAGCCAGAAGCCCACCTGCCCCAGCAGCCGCCGGAGGCAGCGGTCCGGGTCCTCTCCCCGGGCGGCGGCGTGGCCCTCCAGGCCGAAGCGCCGGCAGTAGTAGACCTCCTGCCGCAGGGCCCGCCGCCTGGGGGCGGGCAGGTCCACCCCCTCGTTGACCACCAGCCCGGTGACCAGCTTCCGCTGTCCCGGCCCGGCCAGGAGGGTCTTGTCCCGGCGGAGGACGAGGCCCCGCTCCCCCAGCGCCGCCTCCACGAAGGGGAGGAGCCCCTCCATCCGGTGGGAGGCGGAGAAGGCCATGTCGTCGCAGTACCGGGTGTAGACGATCCCCCTGGCCCCGCACCAGGCGCCCACCTGCCGGTCGAAGCCCGCCATGACCAGGTTGCCACGGCGGGGGAGGTGGGGGCCCCCTGGGGCAGCCCCTCCCGGTAGTAGCACAGCATGGACAGCAGCACCCGCAGGGGCTCGGCGAAGGTGTCCGCCGGGAAGGCGGCCTCCTTCACGTCCCGGTAGAGGATATGGTCGAAGAACCCTTGGATATCCAGCTTCAGGAGCCAGGGCCGTCCGGCGTGGCGGGCGGCGTTGGGCACCGGCCCGCCGCCGAAGCGGTAGGCGGTGGCCCAGGGGGAGGGGACGCGGTAGTCCAGCAGCCGGTGGAGGATGCGCCGCTGGATCTCCTTGAGCCGGGAGTCCGGCACCCAGAGCCGCCGGACGCCCCCGCCGGCCTTGGGGCGCTCCACCGGGCGGTAGTGCCGGGACAGGTGGCGGCTCACGGCATAAAGAGCCCCCAGGGGGACCCCCAGATCTCTCGCGAGGGAGGAGGCCTCCCGGTACACGATCCGTTCCACGGCCAGAAGGCCTCCTCTCTGGGCCCGGACGCCCACCTGATGTATGCCGGGCCGGGGGAGCGGTATCTGGCGCGGAGCGCCGGCACGTCTGGGGCGTGCAGGGATA
The DNA here is from genome assembly GCA_019117605.1 of Candidatus Intestinimonas stercoravium. Taxonomy (GTDB): domain Bacteria; phylum Bacillota; class Clostridia; order Oscillospirales; family Oscillospiraceae; genus Intestinimonas; species Intestinimonas stercoravium. The sequence goes on from DWZK01000101.1 coordinate 41,212, forward strand.
CCGCCCCGCGGCCCCGGCTGAGCGGAGCGTATGGGGTGGGCATCTCCCTCCCGGCGGCGACTCGCCGCCGGGGCCGGCAGGGGACCTGCCAGACGGGCGCTGGGCGTCCGGGACGCTCCCATGATAGCACAGCCCTCCGCGGGGCGCAAGAGGCCCTTGCGCCCCCTGCTGGGGAGATGCTATGATGGAGGCGGGAGACGGGCGGCGCCCCTCCCGCTATAGGAAAGGAGCCCGATATCATATGGGACTGTTCGGAAAGCTGGCCCAGGGGGCCCTGGGCAACATGAACGAGCTCTCTCCCGAGGAGCTGGCCCGGGAATACGGCGCCTACCTCATGGAGGGGGAGACGATCCAGCTGGGCTACCGGCTGGTGCGGGACGTGGTCCTCTTCACCGACAAGCGGATCGTGGACTTCGACAAGCAGGGCAACACAGGGGTGAAGATGCGGGTGTCCTCCATCTACCTCAGCAGCGTCATCCGCGTCTCGGCGGAGACCGCCGGCTTCGGCCTGGACGACAGCGCCATCGACATCGCCTATATCTCCTCCCCCTACTACAAGGTCAGCGGCGGGGCGGCGGTGGAGGTGCGCACCTTCGAGTTCCCGAAGAAGTACGACATCCAGCCCCTATACAAGCTGCTCCAGGAGATCGCCTACGAGAACCACGAGCGGCTCAACCGCTGAGCGCAGGCAGCAAAGAACGCCCGTCCGGCCCCAAGGCCCGGACGGGCGTTCTTCACTGCTCCAGATAGGTGGGAGCCAGGCCGGCGGGGCTCACAGGAGCCCCTTCACCCAGGCGGCCACCTGGGGCCCGGCCTGGGCGGCCTCGGCCCCGTGGACCGACAGGCCCCTCTCCACCCTGGCCCCCGGGCACGCCGCCCGCAGGTCCGCCTCGCTCTTCCCCAGGCCGCTGCCCTCGTTGGTGCAGAAGGGGCAGATCCGCTTGCCGGACCAGTCGTGACGCTCCAGGAAGGTGAACACGGCCATGGGCATGGTGCCGCACCAGTTGGGATAGCCCAGGAATACGGTGTCGTACCCGTCCAGGCTCGGATACGCCTTCAGGGCGGGGCGGGCCCCCTCCCGGGCCTCGGCCACGGCCCGGGCCACGCAGTCCCGGTACCCCTCGGCATAGGGCTCCACCGTTTCGATCCGGAACAGGTCGCCGCCGGTGTGCTCCGCCACCATGCCGGCCACCACCTCCGTGTTCCCTATGGGCAGGTCCCGGATGGCCCCGTTGCAGTAGTTCTCTCCCCGGCGGGAGTAGTAGACGATCAGGATATGGCTCATTCGAAGCGCCTCCTTTCTCCTGTCCCCCTATTATACACCGATCCGCCGGATCGTCGAGGGCCCTTTTGGGGAGGCTATCTCGCCATGGTGGACCCCCGCCCGTGGACCGTTTTGACATCGGTGATGATGACGAAGGCCTCTGGGTCGATGGACAGCGCCCTCTCTCTCAGGCGGGGGAGCTCCCGATGGGTCACCACGCTGAGCACGGCCTGCTGCCGCCTCCCCTCATATCCGGTGCAGATCTCTACGAACGTCATGCCCCGGTCCACTTCGTTCCGGATACAGGCCCCGATCTCCCGGTAGCGGGGCGAGACGATCAGGACCTGGGCCTGTCCCGCCCCGATGACGATCACTTTGTCCACCACCACGCCGATCATCAGCGCGGTGAGCATCCCGTAGACGATCCGGTCCGGCGTGGAGGAGACGGCCTGCCCCAGCAGGATCAGCATATCCATGGCGCAGAGACAGGTGGCCACCGGGACGCCCGTCCACCGGCTGAGCAGGATCGCGGGGATATCCATCCCCCCGGTAGAGGCCCCGCTCCCGATCACCAGCCCCACGCCCAGGCCGCTGAGCAGAGCCGCGCCGATGCAGGCCGTCAGCATGTCCTCTACCAGGGGCCGGGTCAGGAAATGCTGCACGATGTCGAGGGATATGGGGTAGAGCACGGTGCTGAGCAGGGTCGTCATGGCGAACCGCCGGCCCAGGAGGAGCAGGCCCAGGAGAAAGGCGGCGGCGTTGATGAGCGCCACCGCCGCCGGCACATCCAGCGGGCAGAGCCGGGCGAGGATCAGGGCCAGCCCTGTGCTCCCCGTGGCCATCAGCCCGTTGGGCAGCAGGAAAGCGGCCGCAGCCGCAGCGAGCAGCAGATCCCCCAGCGCGATCTTCAGCACCGTCTTCAGCATCCTGTCTATCCCTCCGTCCGCATCTCCGGCGCGGTCCCGCCGGTGGCAGGAGTATACCACAGAAGGGCACCTGCGGTAACAGGTCCGGTGCAAGATCGTGGATCTTCCCATAAAACGATCGCTTGTGGGCAGAGCGACGGATCGTTGTTTGTCCCGTACCGGCCCCCTGTGCTATATTGAGCTCGACATCACAGGGGAAGGAAGGGGTGTTCTCTTGAGATACGCTCTGCTGTGTGGGGGACTGTTCTGCGGAGACGGCTCCCCCGTGCGACGTGATATGACCGTCCTGACAGAGGGCGTCCGCATCGCCGCCGTGCTCCCCGGGACTGCGGCGCCGGAGGGATACGAGGCCGTGGACCTGACCGGCTGCTGCGTCACGCCGGGACTGATCGACGGACACGTCCATCTGACCTCCACCGGCCTGGAGCCCCAGGGCGAGGGCGCCTATGTACTGCCGGGAGAGCTGACCCTCCGGGCGGCGGAGAACGCCAGGCGGGACCTCATGGCCGGCTTCACCACTGTGCGGGACTGCGGCGCGGAGGAATACATCAACCACAGCATCCGGGACGCGGTGGCCCGCGGCGACCTGGAGGGTCCCAGGGTATTCTCCTGCGGGCGGTGCATCACCCCCACCGGCGGGCATGCCGACCGGCTCTACAGCCCCTATATGGAGAGCCATGTCCAGGCGGCGATCCCGGTGGACGGCCCGGTGGAGGCCCGCAGAGCCGCCCGGCTCAACATGAAATTCGGTGCCGACTTCCTCAAAGTCATGGTGACAGGCGGCGTGATCTGCGCGGGCTCCGCCGTGGGGAAGCAGTATATGGCGGCGGACGAGCTGGCGGCGGTGGTGGAGGTGGCGGGCCTCTATGGTGTGCATACCGCCGCCCATGCCCACGGCACCGCCGGCATCAAGGCCGCCGCCCGTGCGGGCATCACCTCGGTGGAACACGCCATGATGATGGACGACGAGGCGGTGGACCTCTTCTGCGAGAAGGGGACCTACCACACCCCCACCATCATCACCGGTGAGCGCATCCTTGATCGCCAAGCGCCTGCCCGTCACCATGGAGATGACCCTGGCCTCCCTGCTGCTGGCTGTGGCGATCGCCGTGCCCACAGGGATCCTCTCCGCCCTCAAGCCCTACTCCATCCTGGATTATGTGGTGATGCTCCTGGCGCTGATCGGGCTGTCCATGCCCTCGTTCTGGATGGGGCTCATCCTGATCTACAACTGCTCCATCAAGCTGGGGTGGTTCCCGGTCTCCTTCATCCCGGGGGACTGGAAGTCCTACGTCATGCCCGCCATCGTCCTCGGCACGGGCATGATGGCCAGCGTGGCCAGGACCACCCGCTCCTCTATGCTGGAGGTGCTCAGTCAGGACTATATCGTGACCGCCAAGGCGAAGGGCCTGAGCAAGCGGAAGGTCATCATCCGCCACGCTCTGGGCAACGCCATGATCCCGATCGTCACCATCGTGGGCATCCAGTTCGGCTCGATGATGAGCGGCGCCACCGTGGTGGAGAAGGTCTTCAACATCAACGGCCTGGGGAACATGCTGGTGGAACGGCAGTTCATCCCGGATATCCCGGTGGTGCTGGCCGGCGTGGTGTATGTGGCGATCGCGGTGAGCCTGGTCAATCTGTTCGTGGACCTTCTGTACGCGTTCCTGGACCCGCGCATCAAGGCAAAGATCAAGGGCTACTGAGCCGGAAGGGGTGACTGGATGCCATGACCCGAGAGAAACTGTTCTCAAAGCGCGTGCGCGCCCGGCGGCTGAAGGCATATCCGGAGCTGACGGCGCTGGGGATCGGCTGGGGCGCCAGCCTCATCATCGGCCTGCTGCTCCTGGCCGGCTGCTACGACCGGGAGACCGGGCTCCGTCTGGGGGGCGGCGCCCTCTTCGCGGCGCTCTACCTCTTCGCCGGGGCCCTGTGCCTGGTCCTGTATATCGCCGCACGGATACGCGTGGCCGCCGGCGGCGGCATCCCTCTCCGCAGGCTGGGCTATCTGGCCATCCTCACGGCGTTCACCGGGAACGTCTTCGCCGCCATCGCGGGGTTCTCCATCATCCGGGAGAAGCGGAGCCTGGAGTATGAGCTGTGCTATTACGCCCTGCTCAACGACCTGCTGGTCATGCTGATCTCCCTCCTCAACTACTTCAAGGATGTCCTGGCCGCCTATTTTTATGTGGGGATCGGGCTGCTGGCCGCCACGGTGGTCCTGTATCTGGCCGCCCTGGTGGCGATCGAGCGGGCCCAGGCGTCGGGACATTACCGCCGGCTGGCCCCCCTCGCCGTGGTCCTGATCCTCTCCGCCGGGCTGGGCAACCTGTTCGCCCTCCTCCTGGGGCTGGTCATCCTGGTCCGGATCAAGAACGAGGGGAACGCCCGCACGATCCAATGGGTGGACACGATCCGCCGGATCTACCGCAACTATATGGCCGTCCTGGGCTTCCTCATCATCTCTCTGCTGTTCACCCTGGCCGTGGTGAGCGCCTTCACCTTCCACTACGGCTATGCCGTCAGCAACGACTACGGCAATCTGCTGCGGGAGCCCTGTCTGGAGTATCCCTTCGGCACGGACAACCTGGGCCTGTGCGTCTTCACCCGGATCGTCTTCGGCGCCCGGATCTCGCTGATCATCGGGATCATCTCCACCGCAGTGCCCATCGTGGTCGGCGGCCTCCTGGGCGCCATGTCCGGCTACTACAGCGAACGGCTGGACAACGGCATCATGCGCATCCTGGACGTGCTCTACGCCATCCCCTCCACCCTTTTGACGATCGCCATCGTGGCGGCCTTCGGCGCCAATACTCTGAACCTGATCGTGGCGCTGAGCATCAGCAACGTGCCGGTCTACGCCCGCACCATGCGCGCCCAGGTCATGATGGCGGCCAATTCCGAGTTCGTGGAGGCGGCCCGCTCCTGCGGCCGCCACGAGTGGCAGATCCTGGTCCTCCATATCATCCCCAACTCCCTGGCCCAGATCATCGTCCGCGCCTCGGTGAGCATCGGCATCGCCGTGCTCTCCACCAGCAGCCTGAGCTACCTGGGCCTGGGCGTGGAGCCCCATATCCCCGAGTGGGGCAACATCCTCAAGGTGGGCAGCCCATACCTGGAGACCGACCCATATCTGGCCATCTATCCCGGCCTGTTCATCATCGTCCTGGTGCTGGCCTTCAACTTTTTGGGCGACGGCCTCCGCGATGCGCTGGATCCGAAGCTCAAGTGAGGAGGATGAGACATGAGCCAACAGCCGATCCTGGAGATCAAAGACCTGCATGTCAACTATGTGACCGAGGACGCCACGGTCCAGGCCGTCAACGGCATCGACCTCACCATCCACAGCGGAGAGAGCCTGGGCCTGGTGGGAGAGACCGGGGCGGGGAAGACCACCACCTGCCTCTCCATCATGCAGCTGGTGCCCGACCCTCCCGGCCTGATCACAGCGGGCAAGATCCTCTTCAAAGGGGAGGATATGATCTACAACACGGACAAGCGCAACGAGGAGATCCGGGGCAATGGGATCTCCATGATATTCCAGGACCCCATGACCGCTCTCAACCCGGTGATGACCGTGGGAGAGCAGCTCTCCGAGGTGGTCCGCGCCCACCAGAAGGTGAGCAAGGCAGAGGCCAAGCGCAAGGTGATAGAGGCGCTGGAGGTCGTAGGCGTCAAGGGGGACCGGTACGACGACTACCCCCACCAGTTCAGCGGCGGGATGAAGCAGCGGGTCGTCATCACCATGGCCCTGCTCTGCCGGCCGGAGCTCCTCATCGCCGACGAGCCCACCACCGCCCTGGACGTCACCATCCAGGCCCAGGTGCTGGAGCTCATCAAGAAGCTCCAGCGGGAGATGGGCACCTCCCTGCTGCTCATCACCCACGACCTTGGTGTGGTGGCCGAGACCTGCGACCGGGTGGCCATCATGTACGCCGGTGAGATCGTGGAGCACGGCACGGTGGAGGAGGTGTTCCGGGACACCAGGCACCCCTATACCCAGGGCCTGTTCGACTCCATCCCCAAGATGACCGGCCCCTGCCACCGGCTCACCCCCATCGAAGGGCTGCCGCCCGACCCCGCGGACCTGCCCCGGGGCTGCTGCTTCCACCCGCGGTGCAGATACTGCATGGACCGGTGCAGGACAGAGAAGCCGGAGGCCCGCGGCGAGGGGCATATCGTGAAATGCCACCGGGCCTGGAAGGGGGAGATGACATGAGCGCGCTGCTGGAAGTCCGCGCCCTGAGCAGATACTTCAAGGTGGCGACCGGCGTCCTCCACGCCGTGGACGATGTCTCTTTCCGCATCGAGGCGGGCAAGACCCTGGGCATCGTGGGCGAGTCCGGCTGCGGGAAATCCACCCTGGGGCGGACGATGCTCCGCCTCCAGGAGCCCACGGCCGGGCGCATCTTCTTCGACGGCATGGACATCACGGCCTTCTCCAGGGAGGAGATGCGGCAGATGCGCCGGTATATGCAGATCATCTTTCAGGACCCCTATGCCAGCCTGGACCCCCGCCTCACCATCGCCCAGAGCATCGAGGAGCCCCTGAAGGTCTTCTTCCCCAAGATGTCGGAGCGGGAGCGGCGGGAGCGCATCGAGTCGCTCATGGAGCTGGTGGGCCTCTCCCGGCGGGACCTCAACGCCTATCCCCATGAGTTCGACGGGGGCCGGCGCCAGCGGGTGGTCATCGCCCGGGCCCTGGCGGCCGAGCCGCGCTTCGTGGTCTGCGACGAGCCGGTCAGCGCCCTGGACGTCAGCGTCCAGGCCCAGATCCTCAACCTGATGATGGACCTCCAGGAGCGGCTCCACCTCACCTACGTCTTCATCTCCCACGACCTCTCCGTGGTGCGCCACATCTCCGACCATGTGGGCGTGATGTACCTGGGCCAGCTGGTGGAATACGCGGACAAGGAGACCCTCTTCCGGGCGCCCGCCCACCCCTATACCCAGGCGCTGCTCTCCGCCATCCCCTCGGTGGACCTGGACGCCCGCCGGGAGCGCGTCCTGCTCCGGGGCGAGATCGGCTCTCCCATCGACCCCAAGCCGGGCTGCCGCTTCGCGCCCCGCTGCGGATATGCCTGTCCTGCCTGCTCCGCCGGAGACGTGGCGCTGGAGCAGATCGGCAGTGAGCACTATGTAGCCTGTACCAGATGCGGGGCCCCCTCCTGAAGGGGGCCGGAGCCCGTGCCCCGGATGGGACGTCCCGGTCTGGCAAATATGATGAACAGGAGGCAAGGAAATGAAAAGAACGATCGCGCTTTCTCTATCCCTCGCTATGCTCCTGACCGCGCTCACCGCCTGTGGGAAGCCCGCCGGAGGGGAGATCCCCGGCGCGGATGCCGGCTCCGGCGGGGAAAAGCCGGAGGTGGTGATCCTGGTCAACTCAGGCGACGGCGACGAGCCCTACGCCAATGTGGTCCGGGACCAGCTGGCCAAGGCGGGCTTCGCCCCCACGATCAGCCTGCAGCCCGACTACGCCAGCTGGAGGGCCCAGGTGGACGCGGGCAACTTCGACCTGGCGATCACCTACTGGGTGACCACCACGGGGGCCCCGGACTATGCGATCCGGCCTGTCTTCCACTCCCAGGGCGATTTCAATCTCTACGGCATCGACGACCCCAAACTGGACGAGATGATCGACCTGGCCTCTACCCAGTCCCCGGAAGAGTATATGGAGACCTATTCCCAGATCGAGGACTATCTGGTAGAGGAGATGGCCTATGTCCTCCCCATCTACGTCTCCATGAAGACCCTCACCTATAACTCCGACCTGCTGGAGGACGAGGGGATGCACGTCAGCAAGTCCAGGTCCATGATCTGGGAGACCGTGCGCTACAAAGACCCCGCCAACAACGACGTCCTGCCCTATACCATCAGTCAGATCTATTACGACCTCACCCCCATGGATCCCGTCCGCTCCGACGACAGCTCCACTTTCACGCCGATCTGCAACAGCTATATCCGCCTCATCGATCTGACGGACACCGACGAGCTCACCACCGACGGCACCCTGTCCCGCAGCTACGCCGTGGCGGACAACGGCTGTGATCTCTACTTCCTCCTCCGGGACGACGTGAACTTCTGTAAAGTGGAGGACGGCCACGCGGTGGACACCGGGGAGCTGGTCAGCGCCGAAGACGTGGTCTACTCCATCCACCGGATGATGGACAAGGACTGCGTGCCCGACCACAAGAACTACGCCAGCTTCGAGGCGGTGGCGGACGCGGAGATCGTCACCGACCTGGAGGCCCTCAGGGCCGTCTCCACCGGCGAAGGCCGGAGCGTGGTGGACGTGCTCCAGGAGGGCGCCCCCACCGAGATCGGGGCCCTCACCGCCGATACCGCCGCGGTGGACAATGCCGCCGGCACCTATCAGGTGGTCCGGATGTCCACCAAATACGCCTATCCCCAGATCCTGAACTCCTTCGCCCACTCCTCCGGCGGCATCGTGAGCAAGAAGCAGATCGAGGCCATCAACGCGGAGCACCTGGCCGATCCCGCCTCCTACGATGTCAAGACGGACGTGCTCTATGGAGAGCAGTCCTGGTTCACCGAGGGAGAGGGGTATGACAACACCATGGTGTGCAGCGGCCCCTATATCCCCATCGTCAAGACGGACTACGGCGTGACCTTCGAGGCCAACCCCCACTACATGCCCACCAATACGGAGTTCAGCCCCACGATCAAGACCGTGGAGGTGAAGTTCATCAAGGACATGGAGAACGCTCTCTCCGCCCTGCGCGCCGGTGAGCTCCACGCCCTCTACAACATCCCCACCTCCAAGATCGATGTGGTGAAAGAGGAGCCCTTCCTCACCACCAAGGAGATCGACAGCAACGCCTACAACTACTGCGCCTTCAACTTCAAGGGGAAGTTCGCGGACATCGACCTCCGGAAGGCGGCGCAATACGCCGTGGACCAGGAGCAGCTCAGCGCGGTGTTCAATGGCCGTCTGATCCCCACCTACAGCCCTCTCACCCCCGTGCTGGGGACGGGCAAGGCCCTGAAGGCCGACCCGGCCAAGTCCGCCGAGCACCTGGAGCTCTGGCGCAGCCGCCAGACCTCCTGATCCCGCCTCTCTCACGGACAGCTCGAAGCCCGTCGGGGCCCCTGTTGGGGCCCCGACGGGCTCAGCGTATCGAAAAAGTCCTTTGACTTTTTCGATACGCTGTCTGACATTTTGACTTGCGTCAAAATGTTCTTGACTGCACGCGAAAGTGGGGGCTCCCCTGGTCTAAGGTGGCTTCGCCCGAAGGCATCTGGACTGACCCCCGGCAGTCCAGACCCCCTTTCACACTATCCCCCCGTTGCTTCTCCAGCGTGGTCCTTTTTTCAACAGTCTAAGCCCGTCGGGGCCCCAACAGGGGCCCCGACGGGCTTCTCCATACCGGTCGGTATGTCCGCCGCACCTCTTACAGGGAGCAGCCGGGCCTCTGCCAGACGATCCGTCCGTCCAGGACCGTCATGTCCACCCGTACATCTTTGATCTCATCCGGGGGGATGGTGAAGATATCCCGCTCCAGCACCGCCATATCGGCCAGCTTCCCCACCTCCAGTGAGCCCCGGATGTGATCCTCGTGGGCGGCGTAGGCGCCTCCGAGGGTGGCCCCATATACCGCCTGGCGGACGGTCAGCGCCTGCTCCGGCAGCCAGCCGCCGGGAGGGCCGCCCGCAGTCCCCCGGCGGGTGACGGCGCAGTAGATGCCCCGCATCACGTCGAAGGGCTCTACAGGGCAGTCGGACCCGCAGGCGTAATGCACGCCCAGATCCGCCATGGTCCGCCAATTGTAGCTGGTGCGCTCCCGCTCCTCCCCCACCCGGTCCCGAACGAAGGTGTGGTCGTAGTCGATGAAGACAGGCTGGATATGGGCCACGATCTTCCTGTCCCGGAGGCGGCGGAGCTGGTCCGGCCGGGTGATCTGGCAGTGGATGATGCTGTGGCGCATATCCGGCCTGGGGAAGCGCTCCATGGCCCGCTCGATCGCCTCCAGGCACATATCCATGCTCCCGTCCCCGATGCTGTGGAGGGCGGAGGCCATCCCCGCCGCATGGGCCGTCTCCACCAGCTCGTTGAGCGCCTCCTGGGTATAGACGGCCGTGCCGCAGGTGTCCGGGCGGTCGGCATAGGGCCGGGTGAGGAGGGCGGTCCGGTCGCTCAGCCCGCCGTCGCACAGGAGCTTGAGCGGACCGATCCTGAACCTGCCGGCGCCCTCTCCCATCGTATGCCCCTGGTCCAGGAAGCTCCGCAGGAGCTCTATGCGCGGGAGCCTGCACTGCTCGTATACCCGCAGGGGGAGGCGCCCATCCAGGGCCAGTTCCCGGTACGCGTCCAGCACGAGACCGTGCTCCCGCTCCGTCACCGCCTCCAGGTCGTCCGAGTGCACCGAAGTGATCCCGCACCGCAGCGCGTCCTCTCCCCCGCGGATGAGCATCCGCCGGATGTCCTCCCCGGTCAGCGGCGGGATCGCCCGGTATACGAGCTCCTGGGCCGCGTCCACCAGCAGGCCGGTGGGGCGCCCCGCCGCGTCCCGCTGGATGCGCCCGCCCTCCGGATCCGGTGTGTCCCGGTCCACCCCCATGCGCTCCAGGGCTTTGGAGTTCACCACCGTCATGTGGCTGCACCAGCGGGTGAAACTGACCGGCACTTCGGTAGAGATCCTGTCCAGGTCCCGCCGGGTGGGCATGGTCCTGTCCGCCCAGCGCTCCTCGTTCCAGTCCCTCCCCTGGAGCCAGGGGCGCTCCGGATGGCGCGCAAGGGCCCTCCGCCCCAGCTCCACCAGCTCCGGTATCCCGGCGGCCCCGCCCAGCGCCACCTTCTCCAGGCCGTAGCCATAGCTGAGCAGGTGCATATGGCTGTCGCAGAAGCCGGGCAGCATCAGCCGCCCTCCCAGGTCTACCCGCCGCGTATCCGGCCCGGCGAGGGCCCGGACCTCCTCATCCCTCCCCAGCGCCAGGATGACGCCGTTTTTCACCGCCGCGGCCTGAACGACAGGCAGCGCCGGATCCATCGTCACGATCTTTCCATTCCAGAAGATGATGTCCATAGAAGCCCCCCCCGATAAAGTCCTCCTCGCTCTGCCGGACGCCCCGTCCGTCCCCATATGTCTCAGGGCCAGTATAGCATATCTCAGCCCAGATCTCTCTCCTTTTCAGCGCAAAAAAAGCACCAAAAAAGGGGGTGCGATCTCTATATCGAAACAGATCGTTTCGATCCCTACAGATGATCGCTGTACCCGCCTCCTGTGCGTCCGGACGCCCTCCCGGGGGCGATCTCCCCAGATCGGGGCCGGAGGGCCCCGGAACTTATGGTGATGTTTCCGCCCGCTATTTTCGCCCATGCGCTTGACATCCCGGGGCGGCTATGGTATCATCTCGGACAGTCCGAGATAAGAAAGTATGATTTCAGATTATATAGGAGGAAGGGGGATGACGCGATGCGGCCAAGTCCCGATCCTGACACCCGCTTGAGCTCCTTTCGGGACGCGTCCATGGAGTTCGACTCCGTCTATGGGCTGCTGGCCCGATCCTGCGGGCTCTCGGGGACAGAATACTGGGCCCTGGTGCTCATCCGGGAGGGCGTGGTCACGCAGCGGGAGATCAGTGAACAGCTCAGCCTCAGCCGTCAGACTTTGAACTCCGCCTTCAAGCTGCTCATCAAGAAGGGCCTGATCCGGCTGGAGCCCCTGGAGCACGACCAGCGGAGCAAGCGGGCCATCCTGACCCAGGCGGGGGCCCGCTATGTAGAGACCACCATCGCCCGGACCCGGTGTCTGGAGGAGCAGGCCTGGCAGGCCCTCACCGAAGAGGACCAGGCCGCGCTGATCCGCCTGACCCGTCAGTACAGCGCCGCCCTGCGGTGCGCCCTACGTTCCCAGGAGACACAAGTGGATACCTGCTCATCGGAGGACCTGTGATCGCGATCACCTTGGTCAGAGAAGATGTCGAGTGCGCTCGGTCATGTATGTGATCGGGCGCTTTTTTTGTCTATCTATATTGCAGAAAGGAGCGATCGGACCGTGAAACTGATCTTACGTTTTCTCAAGCCCCACTGGAAGACGTGCCTGCTCACCATCGTCCTGATGATCGTGGACGTGGCCGGGGCCCTGTTCATCCCCACTCTGGTGGCGGATATGCTCAACCAGGGCACCTCCGGCGCCTCCTTCAGCGCCGTCGTCCATACCGGCATCCAGATGGCGGTGGTCTCGGTGCTGGCGGGCGTCTGCGCCGTTTGGGGCGGCTACACCTGCGCCTCTCTCTCCGCCCGGGTGGGCAAGGACATGCGGGAGGCCATCTACGCCAAATCCCTGAAGCTGTCGGTGTATGACTTCCGGCAGTTCGGCACCGCCTCCATCACCACCCGGACCATCTCGGACGTCACCACCATCCAGTTCGCCCTGATCAGCACCATCCAGATGGTCATCCCCGTGCCGGTGATCTGTGTCCTGGCCCTGGTCATGACCTTCGGCCTGGACGCGCAGATGGGCCTCATCCTGCTGGCGGTGGTGGCCGTGGTGCTGCTCCTGGCCTACTGCATCATGCGCAGCGCCTCCCCCCTGTTCCGGCGGCTGCAGAAGCTGCTGGACCGGATGAGCACCGTCCTGCTGGAGAACATCACCGGCGTGCGTGTGGTCCGGGCCTTCAACAACGAGGAGCGGGAGGTGGGCCGGATGACCTCCGCCTTCTCCGATCACGCGGGCACCCATCAACCTGCTCATGCGGTTCTACGAGGTGAACGGCGGCAGGATCACCGTGGACGGGGTGCCCACCGCCGGCATGACCCGCTCCGGCCTGCGCCGCAACTTCGGCATGGTCCTCCAGGATACCTGGCTCTTCGGCGGCACCGTGGCGGAGAACATCGCCTACGGCAGGCCGGAGGCCACCCGGGAGGAGATCGTGGCCGCGGCCAAGGCGGCGAAGGTGGACTACTTCATCCGCACCATGCCCCAGGGCTACGACACCGCGCTGGACAACGAGGCGGCCAACCTCTCCGCCGGCCAGCGGCAGCTGCTGACCATCGCCCGGGTGTTCCTCTGCGACCCGCCCATCCTGATCCTGGATGAGGCCACCTCCAGCGTGGACACCCGCACCGAGGCGGAGATCGGCAAGGCCATGAAGCAGCTCATGCAGGGCCGCACCAGCTTCGTCATCGCCCACCGCCTCTCCACCATCCGGGACGCGGACACCATCCTCTTCATGGAGCAGGGCAACATCATCGAGCAGGGCGACCACAAGACCCTGCTGGCCAAGAAGGGGGCCTATGCCTCCCTCTACTACAGCCAGTTCGAGTGACCCCGCCGGTCCCCGGCGGCGGCGCATACGGACAGACCGCGCTCTCCGGCGGCATAGCCGCCGGGGAGCGCGGTCCATTTTTTCCGGCCCCGAGGGCAGGCCCCGGATATGGCCCGGGAAAAGCGCTCCGGGCCGCTCCGCCCGGGGGCGGGGCCGCGGGCGCCTACTCTTTTGGCGGCATGATCCTGGCGGTCCCGTCCACCACGCAGGTGCCGTCCTGGTCGGTGCAGACGGTGCGGAGCACGGCCCTGTTCCTGGCGGGGTCCAGCTGCTCCACCGTGACGGTGGCGGTGATGGTGTCCCCGATGCGGACCGGGGCGCGGAAGGACAGCTCCTGCCCCACATAGATGGTCCCCGGCCCGGGCAGCTGCATGCCGATGACCGCGGAG
>DWZK01000102.1 GCA_019117605.1 Candidatus Intestinimonas stercoravium
TCAGGCTCCTCGGGCTCGTCCACCTCGGTCCAGCCGGCGTACAGGGTGATGTCGGCGGTGACGGCGGTGTCGAAGTCATAGGCCTCGGTGCAGTCCGCATCGGTGTACCAGCCGTCGAAGGTGTAGCCGTCACGGGTGGGATCGGCGGGCTTGGTGGCCTTGCCGCCCTCTTCCACGGTCTGAGGCTCCACAGCGGTGCCGCCCATGGAGTCGAAGGTCACGGTGTAGGTCTCGGGCTCTTCCACGCCCAGCTCAGCGGCGGTGAAGCCCAGCTTGCTCTGCTCCATCTTGTCGGTCCCAGCGGACACGGGAGAGATGCGGAAGGTCTGGGCATAGGTATTGTAGCTGCCGTCGGCATTGGGGGTGGTGGTGGGATAGCAGCCCTCCAGAGGGATGTGGTTGAAGAAGGCGGTGTTGCTGACGCCGCGCTGCATCACATCCACACACCAATAGGTCTCCTCGTCCATGGGGACCTCGGTGGAGTGGCGGATGGGCTGGCTGTTGTAGGGATAACTGGTGGTGGAGGGGTTGATGTCCTCCGCCTTGACATGGAGGGCAGAGCTCTCCACAGTGCCGTCGGCGCTGACCATCAGGCCGGTGCCGGCCTCATTGGTCAGGGAGGTCCAGCGGATGCCGGTGCGGTTGCCGTTCTCCTGGGGCTTGAGGTACTTGCTCACGAACTGCTCCGCCACGGTGCTCTGGTAGAGGCCCACCAGGGAGGCGGTGTTCCGGTCCACATAGTTCTCGTCGGGGCCGTGGCCGAAGTACTCCAGGTCCTCATAGCCGGGGGCCACCGTCATCCGCAGGCCCACTTTGGGCAGGGCGTACTTCCCAGCGGTGCCGGGGGCGAAGTTGCTCTTCGGCGTGAAAGCGCTGCTGACCACGATCTCGCCGTTGGAGTAGATGTCATAGGTCATGGTCTGCTCCGCATCCACAGGCAGCTTCACGTCCAGCTCCACCCGGATGTGCTTGCCGTTCTCGTCCACAGCGATCACAGCGGGGGCGTTGAGCTCCATCTCATCGTCGTCATTGCGGAGCGCGGGATCGTAATACACAGGGATGTCGTTGTAGTTCTGGGCACGCCAGAAGCTGGGCACGGGGCCCTTCTCCAGGACGACCTGGCCGTCGATGGTGTAGTTGCTGATGATGCCGGTGGTCTTGTCCAGCTCCAGGGAGAAGACCGCGCCGGTGCCGGTGGTGCCGGAGATGGTCATGACGGTCTCGCCGTCCTCCACGCTGGTGAAGGCGTCCATCATGCTGTAGTTCAGGGGCTCCCGCTCCAGGCCGGAGGGGGTCAGGTCGAACTGCTCGTAGGCCACCACATTGTCATAGGTCATATTGCTGGAATCCCAGTCGGGGCGCACCTTGTTGGTGACAGTGAACTCCAGCATATAGGTGTCGCCGGCCTTGGGCTCCACCTGGGGCAGCTCGATGGTGACGGTCTCCTCACCGAAGGTGGATCCGGACATGCAGGGCGTATCCAGCTCCAGGGTGCCGGTCTTGATGGTCTCGTCATCCTTCTTCAGGGCCCAGGCGATGTCGAAGGCGCTCAGGCTGGTGTTCTCGTACTCGTTGACCACCCGGATCTGGATCTGCCCGTCGGTCACGGTCATATCCTCGTCCACGGGATAGAAGTTCACCTGCTGGTGGTCATAGCGCATCTGCACCGCCTTGGCGGTGGGGGTGCGGTCGGCGAAGAGCACGCCGTTGCCGCAGAAGGCATCGGCGTTGCTGAGCCCGTCGATCCAGTCGCCGCCATAGCCCCAGAAGGTGGAGTAGGTGCCGTCCTCATTCTCGCGGGTGGTGCGCAGAGACTGGTCCACCCAGTCCCAGATGAAGCCGCCCTGGACGTTGTCCATGGTGCGGTTCAGATCCCAGAACTTGTCAAAGCTGCCGAAGGCCTGGCCCATGGCGTGCTCGTACTCCTGCTCGAAGTAGGGCAGCTGGTTGTTGGGGTTATTGGCCCAAGCTTCCACAGCGGTGGCCTCGGGGTACTGGGTACTGTGCACGTCCACGATGTTCTGGCTGCGGACCTCGTAGCTCCAGGGATCGGCTCCCTCGGGCTTGGTGTAGCCGTGGTAGTAGTCCTCAGACTCCCGCTCGTACATACGCAGGCGGCTGGGATCCCGGTCCAGGATGGCCTGGGAGGCGGCCCAGAAGCAGTAGTCGTCGTTGAGGGGGATCTGGGTGTAGGTGGCCTCGTTGCCGTAGGACCAGCCGATGATGGAGGGGTGGTTCTTCAGCAGCTCCACCATGTTCATGTTCCGGTCCACCACGGGGGCGACCCAGCGGGCGTCCGCGCCGGGGATGGGCACCGCGTGGTCGGCATAGGCTCCGTAGTGGGACTCCACGTTGGCCTCGGCATAGACGAAGAGGCCCAGCTCATCGGCCAGATCGTAGAGCAGCTTGGCGTTGGGGTAATGCGCCGTGCGGACCGCATTGACGTTGTACTGCTTCATCAGCATCAGATCGTCGATGATGGTCTGCTTGTCCACGGCTTTGCTGGTCTCCAGGCTGCTGTCGTGGCGGTTGACGCCCCGGAAGATGAGCTTCTGCCCGGTGATCTGCATCTGCTCCTGGCCGGCGTCGTTGATGTCCACCTTGTAGATCTCACGGAAGCCCACCCGGTCGGCCACGGCCTCCACCACGTTGCCCTGGCTGTCCTTGAGCTCCAGGGTGATCATATAGAGGTTGGGCGTGTCGGGGAACCACTTCTCGGGATCCTCGATCTCCATGACGGCGGTCTGCCGGTCGCCCAGGTTCAGCTTCTTCTCTCCGTCAGCGGCCACGGCGTCGGGGTCGTCGGCGCCGGTGACGCCCTGGAGCGGGGCGAGGCTGTCATAGGTCAGGGTGGCGGACTCCACCTCTTCGCCGTCCATGGTCAGCAGCTTGATGTCCACGGTATAGCCGTCGGTGATAGTCTCGCTGGTCAGGTTGCGGACATCCACGTCCACGCTCATGGTGACGTCGCTGTCCTTGCTGGTCCGGTCGGCGAACTTGGTCTGCACGAAGAAGTCGCGGATCTCGGCCTTGCTGTCCTTGGAGTACAGGTACACGTCGCGGATGATGCCGCTGTCCTGGATCATGTCCTGGTTCTCCAGGTAGCTGCCGATGCTCCAGCGGAACACCTTCAGGGCCAGCGTGTTCTCGCCCTCGGTGAGATAGGGGGTGATGTTGAAGTCGTGGGCGGAGAAGCTGTCGGTGGTGTAGCCCACCTGATGGCCGTTCACATAGAGATAATAGGCGGACTTGACGCCCTGGAAGGAGACGAAGATCTCCCGGCCGTCCCAGCCCTCGGGAACGGTGAAGGTGGTGCGGTAGTAGCCCACGGGGTTGTAGGTCAGGGGCGCCTGGGGATCGTCGTAGTCGATGTAGTTGCCGGACACGCTGCCCCAGGGGTAAACGCTGTTGGTGTAGATGACCTCGTCGAAATACTTGAAGGTGTCATCCTCGTTGCGGTAGGTCTGCCAGGCCTGGGGCACGAACTCCTTCTGGAAGTTGGCCTCCTCGCCCTCGGGCAGGTCCTTCTCCAGCCAGCCGGCGTCGTCAGCCGCCTCCGCCTCGGCGGGATCCTCCACCAGGGCGAAGTCCCAATCGGTCTGGGAGAGGAGCTGATAGTAGCTGCTGCTGGTCTCGTTCACGTCGTCCAGGGCGCTCTTCTCGGCATCGATGGCCTGGTCGGCGCTCTCGTAGGGGACGAAGTCCGCGTGAGAGGGCTCGCGGTTGATCTGAGCGATCTCGATGTCCTTGTACCACTCCATGCCGCCGAAGACCAGCTCATCATCGGTGACGCGGAGCGTGACAGGCTCGGAGACATAGGTCTTGCCGTCCAGCACCAGCTCGGCGGTGATGGTGGCGGTGCCCAGGGCCACGCCGGTGATGGTGGTGCCCTCCACCTGGGCCACGGTCTCGTCGCTGCTCTTGAGGGTGATGCCGCTGGTGATGGCAGTGCCGGTGGCGTCAGAGGCAGTGATCAGCGCGGTAGCGGTGCCGCCCACGTTCACATACATGGCGGACAGCTGCATGGACACGGTGGGCTCCAGACGGGTCACCTTCCACTGGCTGGACTTCATGGAAGTGTCGTCCGTGTGGATGATGATCATGTTGCTGGCGTCGTTGTCGGCGGCCATATAGGTGCCGGTGGCCTTGTTCTGGAAGCGGTAGACGCCTTCAGCGCCGTCCACGGCCACCAGCTGCCACTTCTGGGCGTCGCTGTCGGGGTCGTAGTTGGCCAGATAGATGTAGCCGTCGTCCCTGGCTTCCATGGCGAGGCCCAGATCGGTCTCCGCATGCCAGGAGACATAGCCGTCCCCTGCGTCGGCGAAGCGGTACATCCGCTCCACGCTCAGGGAGTTGCCCCAGAAATAGAGGACCACATCGGCGGCCACCTGGGCGGCGCTGGGCTCCACGATGCCGCCCAGCTCGTTGCCATCGATACGGTAGATGCCCTCCCAGCCCTCGGCGGGAGACAGCACCCACAGAGTGGCGGAAGCGGTGGGAGAATCCTCGCCGCCGTCCACCACCTTGGCGGTGATGGTGACCTTGCCGGCCTTGTGGGCGGTGATGGTCATGCCGTCCACGGAGGCGATCTCGGGATCGCTGCTCTCCAGATAGGCCTGGGCATCGGCGTCGGTGCCGCTGATCACCCGGGCGGTGGCGGTGACGCTGCCGCCCACCATGACGCCGCCGGAGCTCAGGCTCAGCTCAATGGAATCGGGCACGGCCTCGAAGGTCCACAGGGCGCTGGGATCGGACATCTCCACCATGCCCATGAGGGCGGCGGCAGCGCCGGTGCTGGAGCCGGCGCACAGGCCGGACACCACGCTCTGGAGATAGAACTGGCCGTCGCCGGCGGGGACGATGCGCCACTTGAAGATGTCGCTGTCCTCAGGGGCGTACATCACCAGGTCCTCGCCCTCTGCGCCGGTGTTCCGGGGCCGGACCGCCAGGTCGGCGTTGTTGAGGGGCTTCCAGTACACGGTGCCGTCGCCGGCATCGGGGAAGGTCCACATACGGGTGTCCTGGCTGCCGTGGGGCCAGACATACAGGTTCTGTCCGGCGTTGATCGCATCGCCGCCGGGCTCGATGATGTTGCCTTCGAAGGGCACGCTGTGGACCAGATAGATGCCGTCCATCTGGACGCCCTCGATGCCGTCCACCACTTCCAGGGCGGCCTCGGCGGTGATGGTCTCGCCGTCCACCTCCAGGCTGGCGGTGATGGTGACCTCGCCGGCGGCCAGGGCGGTGACGGTCATGCCGTCCACAGAGGCGATCTCAGGGTCGCTGCTCTCCAGCACGGCCGCAGCGGTGTCCAGTTCCTCGCCGTAGGCGTCGGTGCCGGTGACGGTGGCGGCGATCTCAGCCCCCACCTCCACATAGCTGCTGCTCAGGGAGAGGGCCAGGACGGGCTCCACAGGGGCCAGGTCCCAGGCCTTGGGCTCGCCGGTCACGGTCACCTGCACATGGGTGTCGCCATCGGCGCCCAGGTACTGGTCCCCGGTCTTCAGGTAGAAATTCCCGTCGCCGGCATCCTGGACCTCCCACTTCTGGCCGGCATCGGTCTCGTCCTTGGCCTCCAGGGTGGCGCTCGCCCCGACCACGATGCTGGGGTCGAGCACGGTCTCGATGTACACCAGGCCGTCGCCGGCGTCGGTGAAGGCGAACATAGACGCCTGGGGATCTCTGCCGGCCTCCTGCTCCCAGAGCCAGAGGCCATTCCCAAGATAGACGCTGTCGCTGCCGGGGGCGATCCGCTGGGTGGGATCCGCCGGGCTATAGATACGGTAAGCGCCCTCGAGATCGGCCGGATCCACGGCCAGGGCCTCCGGCTCCTGAGGCTCCTCAGCGGGCTCCTCTTCCACGGGCTGGGTCTCCTCCACCGGGGAGGCGTCCAGCTCGTCGGTGCCGGGCTCTTCCATTACGATCTCATCCTCGACCGCTCCTTCGCTCTCCGCCGCGAAAGCAGGCGCCGACAGCGAGAGACAGAGGGCGAGCGACAGCGCCATCGAGACCGCAGAGCGGAACTTGTGGTTCGATCTTTTCACTCCTTATTGACCTCCTTTTGTATGCAGGGACGGACGAGCAGGCCCTACGCCGCTGCTCGCCTCTTTTCATACGACACTTCTTCTCCATCCCTCCTTACTTTTCCATAGATAACAAAAATTTTAGTAAAATAACTGTTCCAATACCGTTCCTTCTGACAGTTTTTACATGAGCTCTCTCCCATCACATCAGAATTTCTCTATAGTGCCCAGTTTCATCTTTTTCAAATTGTGCGATCTGCGAGCCACCCGCCCATACCGCCGTCAAGGTCTGCCGCCTGCTCCAAAAAACACATGGAGGACCGCGTTACAGCGGTCCTCCATGTCCTTTTCCCCGAATATCCTCGTCGTTATCTTCCCGGCTCACCTGCCCGGCGCTTCCGCTCCATCGTCCCGCATGTGCTTGCGCAGCACCTGCTCTGCCATCCGCTCCAGCTCCGGCAGATATGCCTCGCTCCAGGAATAGGCGCTCATGAACTCTCCATGGAACTCCTGGGCCGCCCTCTCATCCCCCTCCAGGAGACGGAAATAGTCGCACTCCACCCCGGTGCAGTCCAGGGAGAGCCGCCCCCGCCTGGACTGGAGCATCCAGCGCAGTCCGTGCTCCTCCAGCGCCCGGCGGAGGTTCATGAGGGCCTTCCGAAAGCGCACCTTCACGTTCTCTCCGAAGGGTTCGTCCTCCCAGAGCTCCGCCACGATCAGCTCCATCCCCACTATGCCCCCCTTCTGGGCGGTCAGGAAGGCCATCAGCTCCTTGGCCTTCCTGCTCTTGAAGTCCACCGCATGGCCGTCCACGAAGAGGTCGAACCGTCCAAAGGTGCAGAGGACCACCCGCTGCGTCCTGCCCCCGCGTATCAGCCGCCGGGCCTTCTCCACAGCGCGGAGGATGGCCTCCCGGTCGGGGGGCGCCAGGATATAGTCGCAGATATCGTTCTGGTATGCCTCCAGCGCGTAGCGTCCGTCCGCCGCTATCACCGCGGCCTGCACCTCGCCGTGGATGCTCCGCAGCCGGCGCAGCAGTTCGAACCCGTCTCTGCCCAGGGTCTCCATGTCCAGGAACAGCAGGTCCACAGGGCGCTCCTCCCCATAGGCAAGGGCCTGCCCGGCGGATGCGCATATCACCCGCCCCATCCCGCCGCTCTCCCGGCAGAGCGCGGCCAGCCGTTCCAATGTGCCGGGGTCTCCGCCCGCCAAGATCATGTCCATATCCAGGCACCCTCGTCTTTCGTCAGGATCGGGCACATCCGCCGCAGGCCGCCGGCATCCCCGCTCTCCGGTATCTTCATCTGCCACACTTTACACGCTCCCGCCCCACTTTGTCAAGGGCCCTCCTCCATCCGCGGCCGGGCAGACGCTCACAGCCTGTTCCTCTCTCCCCACTCGCACATCCCGTCCAGGATGGGGATCAGGGATCTCCCCCGCTCTGTAAGGCTGTACTCCACCTTGGGCGGGATCTGGGGGTACTCCTCCCGGTGTACCAGCCGGTCCGCCTCCAGCTCTTTCAGGGTAGAGCTGAGGGTCTTGTAGGAGATCCCCCCGATGTACTTCTTCATCTCATTGAAGCGGACCACGCCGAAGCGCATCAGGGTATAGAGGATCGTCATCTTGTACTTCCCGTTGATCAGGGACAGGGTGTAGCTGAAGCCGGTAGAGCCCAGGCACTCTTTCGTGATACAGCTCTCGTCCATATACGCTCTCCTCCAGGTAAGTATTTGATCTCTCTGTAAGTATCGCACTTTGATGTGCGTACTTGCTTTCTTTTCCCTTATCTTTTATGATCATAGCATAAACAGACGGGGAAGTCGATCCCGTTGAGGAGGTATCTCTCTATGAGCAAAAAGATCGTGGTCATCACCGGAAGTCCCAGAAAAAACGGGAACAGCTTTGCTATGACGGACGCGTTCATCCGGGCGGCGGAGGCCAAGGGCCACACTGTCACCCGCTTCGACGCCGCCATGATGGAGGTCGGCGGCTGCCGGGCCTGCGAGACCTGCTTCAAAACGGGCAATGCCTGCTCTTTCGACGACGATTTCAACACCATCGCCCCCGCGATCCTGGAGGCCGACGCCCTGGTGTTCACCATGCCTGTATACTGGTACTCTATCCCAGCCCAGATCAAGGCGGTCATCGACCGCATCTACTCCCTGGTGGTGGGCGGCAAGGACATCGCCGGCAAAGCGTGCGCCCTCATCGCCTGCTGCGAGGAGGAGGACCGTTCCGTCCTGGATGGTGTCCGGATCCCCATGGAGCGCACGGCGGCCTTGAACAAGTGGCATATGGTGGGCGAAGTGCTGGTGCCGGGCGTCCTCCACCCGGGCGACATCGAGAAGACCGACGGCTGCCGGCTGGCCGCCGGACTGGCGGACAAGATCTGAGCGGAGGGACCGGAGATGGGAAAGAACATCGTGGTCCTCAACGGTAGTCCCCGCAGGAACGGGAACACCTCCGCCCTGGTGGAGTCGTTCACCCGGGGCGCGGAAGAGGCGGGGAACACCGTGACCGTCTTTTTCCTTGACGCCCTGGACATCCACGGGTGTAAGGGCTGTTTCGGCGGCCACAGCGCCCGGGAGAGCCCCTGCACGCAGAGGGACGGGATGGAGAAGATCTACCCCGCAGTGAGGGACTGTCAGGTCCTGGTCCTGGCCAGTCCTCTGTACTATTGGAACTTGAGCGGCCAGCTCCGCACTGCCGTGGACCGCCTCTTCGCCCTGGAGGAGGGGGACGGCAACTTTCTCAGAGGACATGACCGGGCCTCCGCCCTGCTGATGGCCGCGGAAGGCCACGGCTTCGATGACGTGCTGACGTATTATCAGCACCTGACGGAACACCTGAGGTGGAGAGACTTGGGCCACGTCCTGGCCGGTGGGAACTGCGATGCAGGCGACATCCAGGGAAAGCCCGCTCTGGAACAGGCCTTCGCCCTCGGCCGATCGATCCAGTGACCGATCGGCCTGGGACCGGAGCCTGCCGGGCAGGCTCCGGTCTTTTCTACCCCCTATTGGAATTTCACCGCAGTGCCGTAGACGGCCACGCCCACTG
>DWZK01000103.1 GCA_019117605.1 Candidatus Intestinimonas stercoravium
ACGAGGGCCTGGACCTGGAGGACCCGGCCAACGAGCCCCAGTACGAGAAGCCCGGCTTCCTGGAGATGGGGGTGAGCCCCCTCCAGGCCCCCGACGCCCCCACCTATGTGACCATCGACTTCGAGAAGGGCGTGCCCGTGGCCGTGGACGGCGAGAAGATGAAGGCCAGCGACGTGATCCGGAAGCTCAACGAGCTGGGCGGCGCCAACGGCATCGGCCTGCTGGACATCGTGGAGAACCGGCTGGTGGGCATGAAGGACCGGGGCGTATACGAGACCCCCGGCGGCACTATCCTCTACCGGGCTCACGAGGTGCTGGAGATGATCACCATCGACAAGGATACCGCCCACATGAAGAGCAAGCTGGCGGTGGATTTCGCCGACCTGGTGTATAACGGCAAGTGGTTCACCCCCCTGCGGGAGGCCCTGTCCGCCTTCGCCGCCAAGACCCAGGAGCACGTCACCGGCACGGTGAAGCTCAAGCTCTACAAGGGCAACATCATCACCGCCGGGGTCACCTCGCCCGAGACCCTGTACTCCGAGGACCTGGTCACCTTCGAGGAGAGCGATTACGACCAGAAGGACTCCCAGGGCTTCATCAACCTGTGGGGCCTGCCCGACACGGTGCAGGCGCTGCGGGAGCAGGGCAAGCTGAAGAAGTGAGCTGAAACGAGAACCAAATGACCGCACAGAGGCGGGCGGCGCGCCGCTCCGCCTCTGTACTTTTTCGGAGGGGACATAACCATGAAACTTTGGGCAGGCCGGTTCCAAAAGGAGACGGATACCGCAGTCAACGACTTCAACTCGTCGATCACGTTCGACGCCCGGCTCTATCAGGAGGACATCCGGGGCTCCATGGCCCACGCCGCCATGCTGGGCAGGCAGGGGATCATCGAGGAGCACGAGGCGGAGAAGATCATCGAGGGGCTCCAGGCCATCCTGGCCGACATCGAGGCGGGCCAGGCCGAGTTCTCCGTGGAGAACGAGGACATCCACATGAACATCGAGACCATGCTCACCGGCCGGATCGGCGAGACGGGGAAGCGGCTTCACACCGCCCGCAGCCGGAACGACCAGGTGGCGGTGGACTTCCGCCTCTACGTCAAGCAGGAGATCCCGGTGATCGTGGGGATGATTCTGGACCTGGAGAAGGTGCTGGTGAAGAAGGCACAGGAGAACCTGGACGCGGTGATGCCGGGCTATACCCACCTCCAGCGGGCCCAGCCCACCACCTTCGCCCACTATATGATGGCCTACGCCAACATGCTCCGCCGGGACGTGGGCCGGTTGGAGGACTGCCTGGAGCGGATGGACGAGTGCCCCCTGGGGGCGGGCGCCCTGGCCACCTCCACCTACCCGGTGGACCGGTTCCAGACCGCCCATGCCCTGGGCTTCCGCAAGCCCACCGACAACTCCCTGGACTCGGTGTCCGACCGGGATTTCGCCATCGAGTTCACCTCCGCCCTGTCGATCCTCATGATGCACCTGTCCCGGTTCAGCGAGGAGATCATCCTCTGGTGCTCCTGGGAGTTCAAGTTCGTGGAGCTGGACGACGCCTACTCCACCGGCTCCTCCATCATGCCCCAGAAGAAGAACCCCGACGTGGCCGAGCTGGTCCGGGGCAAGACCGGCCGGGTCTACGGCTCCCTCATCACCCTGCTCACCGTGATGAAGGGCCTGCCCCTGGCCTATAACAAGGATATGCAGGAGGACAAAGAGCCCGTCTTCGACGCCATCGACACGGTGGAGCAGTGCCTGCCCGTGTTCGCCTCCATGGTGGACACCCTGACCGTGCTCAAGAAGAACATGCAGCGGGCGGCCTCCGGCGGCTTCATCAACGCCACCGACTGCGCCGACTATCTGGTGAAGAAGGGGATGCCCTTCCGGGAGGCCTACATGATCGTGGGCCGGCTGGTCCACATGTGCCTCCGGTCGGGAGAGACCCTGGACACCCTGCCCCTCAAGGACTTCCAGTCCATCTCCAGCATCTTCGGCCCCGATGTGTACCAGGCCCTGGAGCTCAAGACCTGCGTGGGCGGCCGGAAGGTCTACGGCGGGCCCGCGCCCGAGGCGGTGCAGGTCCAGATCGACAACATCCAAGCGTTCATCGACGCACGGGAAAAGGGAGCTGAGGAGCAGTGAACAGGCCGAAGGTCTTTATCGACGGGCAGGAGGGCACCACCGGCCTCCAGATCCACCAGCGCCTGGCGGCCCGGAGCGACATCGAGCTGCTGGCCATCGACCCGGAGAAGCGGAAGGACCCGGAGGAGCGGAAGAAGCTGCTCAACGCCGCGGACCTGGTGTTCCTCTGCCTGCCCGACGCCGCCGCCCGGGAGGCGGTGGCCATGATCGAGGACGGCCGCACCCGGGTGATCGACGCCTCCACCGCCCACCGGACGGCGGAAGGCTGGGTGTACGGCTTCCCCGAGCTGCTGGCCGGGCAGCGGGCCAGGATCAAGTTCGCCAAGCGGGTGGCCGACCCCGGCTGCCACGCCTCCGGCTTCCTGGCCGCCGCCGCCCCCCTCACCGAGCTGGGGATCCTCCCCAAGGACTACCCCGTGACCTGCTATTCCCTCACCGGCTACTCCGGCGGCGGGAAGAAGATGATCGCCCAGTACGAGGCGGAGGGGAAGGAGACGGCCCTCTTCAGTCCCAGGATCTACGGCACCGGGCTCAAGCACAAGCACCTGCCGGAGATGCAGGCCTACAGCGGCCTGGAGCATCCGCCGGTGTTCTGCCCCATCGTGGACGACTACTACAGCGGCATGGCCACCGCCCTGATGCTCCACAACAGGCTCCTGAAGGGACAGCCCACGGCGGAGGACGTCTGCGAGATCCTGGCCCGGTACTACGAGGGGGAGACGCTGGTGACAGTGGCCCCCTTCGACCGGGAGGGGAGCTTCCTGGCGGCCAACGCCCTGGCGGGCACCGACCGGATGGAGATCTCGGTGAGCGGCCACGAGGGACAGACCCTCATCGTGGCCCGGTTCGACAACCTGGGGAAAGGGGCCTCGGGGGCGGCAGTACAGAACATGAACCTGATGCTGGGCTTCCGGGAGACCGAGGGCCTGACTCTGTGAACAGCTGAAAATAGGAAGGAGCACGCGAAATGAAGATGCTTTCCGGCGGGGTCACCGCCCCCAAGGGATTTACGGCCTCCGGCGTCCACTGCGGCGTGAAGAAGGGGAAGGGGGACGGCAACCAGCCCCCCATGAGCAAACGGCCCGAGGTGCTGGAGGGGAAGAAGGACCTGGCCCTGATCGTCTCCGAGCAGCCCTGCACGGCGGCGGCGGTGTACACCATGAACCGGGTGAAAGCCGCCCCCCTCTATGTGACCATGGACCACCTGGAGAACGGGGAGGCCAGGGGCATCGTGGCCAACTCGGGCAACGCCAACGCCTGCGCCCCCAACAGCCACGAGCACGCCGAGGAGATGTGCGCCCTGGCCGCCCAGGCCACCGGCCTGAAGGCCGGGGATTTCGTGGTGGCCTCCACCGGCGTCATCGGCCAGGAGCTGAACATAGACGCCATCCGGGCGGGGATGCCCGCCTGCGCCGCCGCTCTCTCCAAAGACGGCTCCGACGCGGCGGCCAACGCCATCATGACCACCGACACGGTGAAGAAGGAGATGGCCGTCTCCTGCACCGTGGGGGGCAAGACCGTGACCATCGGGGCCATCGCCAAGGGCTCCGGCATGATCCACCCCAACATGGGCACTATGCTCTGCTTCATCACCACCGACTGCGCCATCACCCAGGAGATGCTCTCCGACGCCCTCCACGACATCGTGCCCCGGACCTTCAACCGGGTCACCGTGGACGGGGACACCTCCACCAACGATATGTGCGTGGTGCTGGCCAACGGCATGGCGGGCAACGACCTGATCGAGTGGAAGGACGAGGGGTACACCGTCTTCCACAGCACCCTCCACAGCGTCATGGAGCAGCTGGCCCGCTCCATCGCTGCCGACGGGGAAGGCGCCAGCAAGCTGATCACCTGCACGGTCCACGGCGCCCGCAGCGAGGAGACCGCCGAGCGGCTGGCCAAGAGCGTGGTGGGCTCTCCCCTGGTGAAGGCGGCCATGTTCGGCTCCGACGCCAACTGGGGCCGCGTCCTGTGCGCCATGGGCTACTCCAAGGCCCCCTTCCGGCCGGAGTTCGTGGACGTGCGCTTCCGCTCGGTGCTGGGAGAGGTGCTGGTGTGCAGCCAGGGGGCCGGCGTGGACTTCGACGAGGACCTGGCGGCCTCCATCCTGGGGCAGGATGAGGTGATCATCGACGTGGACCTCCACGAGGGGGACCACGGGGCCACCTGCTGGGGCTGCGACCTCACCTATGACTATGTGAAGATCAACGGCGACTACCGGACCTGATCCGGCAGCGCGGACAAGGGGGCGGCGGATATGCCGGACAGATATGTAGAGCGCGCCCAGGTGCTGGCCGAGGCGCTGCCCTATATCCAGAAGTACTACGGGAAGACCGTGGTGGTGAAATACGGCGGCAACGCCATGATCTCGGCGGAGCTGCGCGAGAGCGTCATCAGCGACATCATCCTCCTCCACCTGGTGGGGATCCGGGTGGTGGTGGTCCACGGCGGCGGCCCGGAGATCTCCGCCATGCTCAAGAGGATCGGCAAGGAGCCCCGCTTCGTGGACGGCCTGCGCTACACCGACCGGGAGACCATGGAGGTGGTGCAGCAGGTGCTCTGCGGCAAGGTGAACAAGGACCTCACCGCCATCCTCAACGGGAAGGGCGGCCGGGCGCTGGGCCTGTGCGGCATGGACGCCGGCCTCCTCCAGGCGAAGGCGCTGGACGAGAAGTACGGGCTGGTGGGAGAGATCGTCCGGGTGGACCCGGCGGCGGTGGAAGACGCACTGGCCGGCGGATATATCCCTGTGATCTCCACCGTGGCCCAGGGCATCGACGGAGAGATGGCGTACAACGTCAACGCGGACACCGCGGCGGCCAAGCTGGCGGTGGCCCTGGGGGCGGAGAAGCTGATCCTCCTCACCGACGTGCGGGGCCTCATGCGGGATCCGGCGGACGAGAGCACCCTCCTCCCTGTGGTGGAGCTCTCCGCCGTCCCCGGCCTGGTGAAGGACGGGGTGATCACCGGGGGCATGATCCCCAAGGTGGACTGCTGTGTAGAGGCGGTGCGGAGCGGCGTGGAGCGGGCCCACATCCTGGACGGACGCATCCCCCACGCCATCCTGATCGAGATGCTCTCCGACGAGGGCGTGGGCACCATGCTGGTGAATTAGAAAGAAGGTTACGAATGGACTTTGAAACGATCAAGGCGCGGGACGACCGCTATGTGATGCACACCTACGCCCGCTTCCCCGTGGATATCGACCACGGGGAGAACGCCACCCTCTGGAGCGCGGATGGGAAGGAATATATCGACTTCACTTCCGGGATCGGGGTCGATTCCGTGGGCTGCGCAGACCCCAG
>DWZK01000104.1 GCA_019117605.1 Candidatus Intestinimonas stercoravium
TTTTAGTTTGTCGCAACTCATAAATGCGGTGTTGGCAATCTCCGTCATCCCTTCTGGAATACGAATGCTTTCCAGATCAGTACTTGAAAACGCAGATTCACCCATCCAGGTCAAACCGTCTGGTAATGTAATGCTGCTAAGCTCCGAAACAGCACTAAACGCAGAATTACCAATTTTTGTAACATTGTCTGGTATGACAATAGAAGAAAAACAGCAAAATGAAAATGCATCCTTGGGAATCGTAGTGATACCTCTGGGAATATTTACAGACTCCAATGATATACAATTTGAAAAAACATTAGAGCCTAATTCTGTAATGCTGTCAGGCAAGTATACTTCACGAATTTTTTTACAGTCTTCAAAGGCTCTATCGCCAATATAGGTGACCGTATCCGCAATCGTCAGTAATTCCATATTATAGCAGTCACTAAAAGTATTATCATAGATGGAGGTAACACCGGATTCAACGACAAGTTTTTTTATCTGCGCCCTGTAATCATTCCAAGGAATTCCATAATCATAATAATAGTACATTTCACCGGTTCCGCTGATGGTCATCGTACCATCACTGTCAAATTTCCAGGTCAGCCCATCGCCACATTGCCCGGAATCAATGATCTCCGCCGCTTCCGCTTCCGGTGCCAGCCCGGCCAGCGGGCTGCACAGCCCAAAGGCCAGGACCAAAGCGGTCAGGATGCTCAGTATGCGTCTCTTCATGTTCCTCTCTCCTCTTCTCATTTCCGGTATTTATCCTCCCAGTACTCCCGGTACTTTCGCTCGTTCTCTTCTTCCTCTTCCCGGATGCCCCGCTCGATGAGGTCGGCCATCTGGGCTTCGTACATGAGGTCGGCAAAGCTCTTCTCCTTTTTCTCCTCCTCGGGGGGAGGCGGGACATAGGTCCCGTCTATGATGGCGCGGTGCTGTCCGCTGAGCAGCCAGATCGCCAGCAGGAACAGCAGCGGGAGCAGGCCGGGCAGCAGCAGGCTGAAGATCAGATGAACGGTGCCGTCCACCCCCTTCAGCCCGATGCTCTGGAACACCGCAGCGGGCCAAAAGCCCACGAACCAGGCGGGGATGAAGCTGCCCACCGTCCGCCGCAGGCAGAAGCGGCGGATCGCGGGGCGCGGGTACGGCCTGCCCTGGCGGTAAGGGGCTTTGGATAGGCGGCGAAGGGCCGAGGACAGCACTACCGCCAGCAGCCCCAGGCAGAGGACGAAGGCCAGCAGCAGGAGGGGCCGCCAGCCCCGCCTCCAGAACACCGCCCCGCAGTTGTACCACAGCAGGAAAAAGAACACGGCCAGGGCCTCCAGCAGGGTCACGGCCCGGGGGAAGAGCTGTTTTGCCGGGACCTCGCCGGTCTTGATGCCCAGTTTTTTATAGGCCGCGCTCTCCCAGGCGGAGCACAGCAGGTAGACCCCCGCCGCCCCGATCGGGATGGAGCACCACCAGTTGGTCACGATCCATCGGAGCATCTCACCGCCCCTCCTCTCTCTTCCCCGGCACCGTCTGGGCCAGGGCCTCCAGGGCGGCGGCGGTCTCCTCCGCCCCCTGGGTCCGGCCGCTGTGGGGCAGATGGGTCAGCCACCCGTGGAACGCCCGGCACAGCTCCGGCTCCCGCAGGTGGATGGAGCAGAAGCCGTCCTGGAGGGGGAACCGCTCGGTGGTGAAGAAGCCCACCCCAGACCCCTCTGAGGTGGTCATGCTCAGATAGTCGGGGAACGTCCCCGGCTCCAGCAGCCGCCCGGTCACGGAACCGCTGCGGATCAGGCCCGCCAGGGCGGACATCAGCCGCCGCCGCTCTCCGGGCGGGAAGGGCCGGACGAAGGCGGTGGGGAAGTCGTCCAGGGTCCCCGTCGCCTGGAACCGCTCCAGGCCGCTCCGGGTGAAGAGCGTATAAAAGCGCTCCACCGTCCGGAGCCGGCCGAAGCGCCGCTGCGCCACCTCCTCCAGCGCCTCATAGAAGGGGAGCTCCCGGCGGAGATAGCTCTGGATGACCTCCTCCCCATAGAGCCGGCCGAAGCAGGGCTGGTCCATGACCATATAGAAGCCGTCCGGATCGGTACAGCCGTCATAGGCGGAGAGGATCTCCACAGGGTCGGCGGTGTACTGGACCAGACTGTAGCAGCGGGAGAGCAGGGTTTGGAAATGCCGGTGGTAGCAGGCCGCCTGATCTACGCCCCGGAGCAGCATGGCCTGTCTCCCCTCTTCCGAGAGGCAGACCACGCAGGTGTGCGTGACCAGGAAATAGGGGAAGGGGTCTGTATAGCGGGCAGTGATGCTGTTGTCATAATAATAGTAGGGGTGGTAGTGCCGCTTGGAGAGCAGGCAGATGGGGAAGATCCTGCAAAAACACTCCAGATTGTGGAGGTCCACTCCCTCCGCCGTGCCCGAGGCATCGAACGCCACGATCTGACTCACCTCCGCCTGTATCCGGCCGTCCAGATAGCGGCGGAGGAGCTCCCCGTTGAGGAAGGTCTCGGTAGGCGGGATCGTCAGCTCCACCCTGGCATCCGGGCGGGAGAGCTCCTCGGTGAGCACCATGCGCAGCAGGAGCTGCACATTGGTCGCCCCGGAGAAGATGGAGCGCTCCCCGGCGTACTCCTCCAGGCCCATCAGCAGTCTGCTCTCTTCGAAGGGCGGCGCGGTGAAGTCCAGCTCCGCCAGGTCGGAGAAGAGGCTGCTCACCACCTCTCTGGAGCGGCGGAGCCCCTCCTTCTCGAACTGGGCGTCATAGTAGGCCCGAAGGCGCTCTCCCTCCCGCGGCGTCAGCCGCAGGTGGTAGATCATCCCGTCCAGCGCATCGTAGGGCAATACCCGCTGCCCTGTCAGCGTCTTGGAGAGGGCTGTCCGCTCCACCCCGGACAGCCGGGAGAGCGCCGAGATCGTCATCTTCTTCTCCTCCAGGAGCTCCCGCAGATATTCGCTGAACAGCAGCACACGCCTCACCTCATCCTGTCTTTCCGATCCAGACCCAGTATAGCATAAATGTGGAAAAAGAGTGTGCGCGAGATGGTCAAATCTCATGCACACTCTTTCGCACACTATATGATCGCGCTGAAAGGACCTGTGTCACCCCAGATACGGGCTGTCCGGCCCGGTGAGCTCCGTCCAGCCGCGGAGGATGTCCTCATAGGAGACGAGAGCCGCGGCCTCTCCCCGCTCCACTTCGCCGGCGGTGAAGAGCCGCAGGCACCAGGCACGGATCCAGCCCCCCTCCCCCCTCTCCCGATAGTGCATGGCCGTCGGTACGGCCTGCCTGGCGCCCTTCTCCCGGGCCAGCAGGAGCTGATAGAGCCCCACCAGAGCCATGCACGCATCCCGGTCCGGCCTCTCTTGCGGCTTGGTCCTCCAGCTCCTGTCCATGGTCTCCAGCGCGGCATCCACGACGCCCCACCGGCGTTCCCAGGCGTCTCTGCCCCCCTTCCCGGCCTCCTCTCTCAGGCGCCGGTAAGCAGACACTGCACATCCTACGCTCTCCGCGTCCGCATAGCCGCCGGTGTCATCTCTCTTTCTGCTCCGCAGGACCTGGAGCTCGATGCCCCGGGCGGTGAGCCTCGTCCGGACCATGTAATGGATCGCAGGCTTCCACGCCTCCGCGCTGCCGCTGTCCTTCCACAGCGCCAGCAGGAGCTGCTCCAGCTCGTCCACTGCCTGGGCGGAGACCTCCGCCTCTCCCCGGCGGCAGCGCTCCAGCAGCTCCAGCGTCTGGGCCTCCAGGGCCCTGGCCAGGGCCGTGCACACATAGGCGCCGGCCCTTTCGTCTTTATGCCGTCCCCTCATCCAGGCGGAGAAGCCTACGGCCCGCTCCCGGGATACGTCCAGCTGGATCCAGCTGGCTGGGAAGTCGAACACATACCGGATGCTGCTGCTCTTTATGCTCTGTGCTCTTTTCGCCCACTGCTCCAGCCGGTCCCGGGTCTTCCCCCCGAACAGGATGAGCGCGGAGATGTCCCCGATCCTGATCCCGGCGTTGAGGAATCCCGGCCTCCGGTCCCACACGTCCAGATCCACCAGCAGTCCGTGCCCGTCCTGGGGGATCCCCTCCGCCAGGCCCCAGGTCCCCACCTGTCCATCGGGCAGGAAGGGCACGAAGAGCTGGGCGCTGCCCTCCGGCCGGCGGAGCTGATAGGCGGAGATGCGGACCGGCTCCCCGCCCTCCGTATGGATCTCGATGGGATACTGTACGCTCTGTATCGTCTTCCAGATATGGTCGGCTATCGCCCTGTCCGCAGGCGCCTCTTCCAGGTAGAGCCGCACCGTGGTCCCCGGCGGCATGGGCTCTCCCCGCTCGATGAAGAAGCACCCCTCATAGTTGGGGATATGGAGCTTCAGGTCCTCCCCCTCCCCCTGGAAGCTGTGGGTGAGCACGTCCACCTCCCGGCAGACCATGAAGGAGGAGAGGAAGCCGATGCCGAAGCTGCTGATCGGCTGGTAGCCGATCCCCAGCTCGGCGTAGTCCTCCCCGGTGTAGAAGCTGCGGCCGATGCTGGTGAAGTAGCGCTCCACCTTGTACCGGTCCATGCCCGTGCCGTGGTCCCGGATCTGGAAGATCCGCCGCCCCGTCTCATCCCGGCCCAGATCGATCCGGATGACCCGCTCCTCCTCCGGGAGCCGCCCCTCCACCGCCTCCCGCACCGCCAGGGCGTCGATGGCGTTCTGGATCAGCTCCCGGGCGAAGGCATTCTTGTCATGGTAGATGTTGTCCCCGATGAGCAGGGGGAGCAGGGTGGGGATATAGGCCTCGAAATTGTAGTCGTCCAGGGCGTCCTGTGCGGGGTCCTTCTCGATCTGGGGCAGGAGATAGTAGAGCTTCAGGCCGATCAGGTGGAAGATGTCCTCCAGGCGGCCCATGATCAGGTCGAACTCCTTGACCAGGAGGGCCGCCGTCTTGTGAGCGGTGGCGTCGTCGCACCACATGCGGACATAGGCGCTGCGCCGGTCCGGATCCCCTTTCACTTCGATCCGCTGGGCGGGGACGTGGAGATGGAACTGGCCGGGCTCCAGTTTGATGTTGACCTTGTGGGCGATCCGCTGGCAGAAGCGGCCCGCCTGCTCGGTGAGGGCCAGCTCCAGGTCGGTGAAGAAGGCCCCCACCATCAGGAAGGCCAGCTGCCGCCGGGCCCGCTGGTCCCCCGCCCGCTCTATCAGGCGGGCGCACACCGCCGCGGCCCGGTCCAGCCGCCGTTCTTCGAACAGCGGGGCGGCCAGAGCGGTCAGCGCCTCCCCCAGCTCCCTCCGGCAGAGCGCCTCCAGCCGGCCCCGCACCGTCTCCAGGGCCGCCCGCTCGCCCGGATCGTGGTCCATGATGCCGCCGCAGGCCCGGAGGGCGACGGCGCAAAGGACGCAGAGGGCGTATGTGCTGTCCGTTTCCAGGGCGGCGGACACCGCCGGATAGCCGGTCAGCACCTCCCCCACCCAGCCGGCGGTCCTCCGGCAGGCCCGGTAGAGGTGGTCGCTGCCCATGACCGCCCCCTGGTAGGCATCCCACAGGCCGCTCCCGCTGTCCTTCACCAGCTCCTCCAGCTCCACGATCCGGCCAGCCCCGGCCGCCGGCGGGATCTGGATCGTCCGGATGGGCTCCAGATGGTCCTCCTGGTAGATGAATTTCCGCTGCCGGAGCTTCACCGCCTCATGGGCCGGGTACAGGTCCACCACGCTGAAGGTGTGGCGCTGGAGCCCGCTGGCTCCCGCCGAGCCCCCGGCGAACACGTCGATGACGCTGTCCGTCCCCTCGTAGTACTGGTCGTCGATGAAGGGGCGCTCCAGGTCGAAGTGTTTGTGCCCGTGGAACACCGTGTCCACGCCCATGCTCCGCAGGCCCCGGACCACGGCGGCGTGGTCCCGCAGCACGTCCGCATCCCCCAGCTGCCGGGCCACGTCGGGGAAGAGGAAGAAGTGGTGATGGAAGAGGGCCGCCGCTCGATACCCGGCGTAGTCCCGCATCCTGCGCCGCTGCCGCATCATCTGCCGGGCGGGGATCTCGCCGAAGTCCTCGTACTTCTCCTCCCCGCTCTCCTCCAGGAGCGCCAGCAGGGCGTCCCTGTCGATGCCCTTGGCCTGATACGCCTCCTCCTTCAGGCCCCCGCAGTACCGGATGACCTCCGATACGGGCCGGACCCGCTCCAGGCCGCAGGAGTTGAAGCCCAAAAACACCAGCTTCTCCTCGGGATAGGCCCGCAGGAAGGTCATGTCGGTGAGGTCGTACCAGTCCGGGATCCGGCCGTAGAAGGCCTCCAGGAGGGCCCGGTACTTCGTCCACCGCTCCTCTTCGTCCGTGCTCCACACCTGGTCGTGGTTCCCGGGGACGAAGAGCACGTCCTCCTTGGTCAGCGCAGGACCGCTCCCGTCTGCCCGGAGCTCCTCCAGCAGGACCTCGAAGAAGCCCACCGCCGTCGGGATCAGGTCCTTCCGCTCCTTCTCCCGCCCGTCGAAGATGTCCCCGGTCACCAGGATGCTGCGGATGTCCCGGATCCCGTTCCGCCCTATGTCGTCCGCGATCCGGCAGGCCAGCTCCTCTGCGGGGAGGTAGGTCCTCCCCATGTGCAGGTCCGAAAGATGCAATACCCGGTGGAACGCCATGGCCGCTCTCTCCTTTCAGGCCGATCTTTTCTCCTATTATGCCGCATCCAGGCGCTGTCTGTCAAATACTGCCGGACCTGGAGAAAGCGCAAGGCCGCGCACGAACGTGCGCGGCCTTGCAGGCGCAGGCGATACCGTCACAGCTTCTCCACGAAAAGAGCCCGGATAGCGTTGAGGACCGCCAGGATCATGACCCCAACGTCTGCGAAGATGGCCAGCCACATATTGGCGGACCCCAGGGCCACCAGCACCAGGCAGGCCAGCTTGACGCCGATCGCAAAGACGATGTTCTGATAGACGATCCGCAGGCACTTGCGGGAGATCCGGATCGCCTTGGCGATCTTCAGGGGGTCGTCGTCCATAAGGACCACATCGGCGGCCTCGATGGCGGCATCGGAGCCCATCGCCCCCATAGCGATGCCGATATCTGCCCGGCTGAGGACAGGGGCGTCGTTGATACCGTCTCCCACGAAGGCCAGCTTGGCCTTCTCCGGCTTGGCCCTCAGGAGCTCTTCCACCTTCTCCACCTTGCCGGCGGGGAGGAGCTGGCTGTACACCTGGTCGATGCCAAGTTCCTCCGCCACCTGGTCGGCGACCTTTTTGGCATCCCCGGTGAGCATGACGGTCTTGCGCACCCCGGCGGCCTTCAGGGACTCCACGGCCGCTCTGGAGTGGGGCTTCACCACGTCGGAGATCACGATATGGCCGGCGTACCGGCCGTCGATGGCCATGTGGATGATGGTGCCCACGCTGTGGCAGGGGATGCAGCGGATGCCCAGGCGGTCCATGAGCTTATCGTTGCCCGCGGCCACCTCCACGCCGTCCACCCTGGCGATGACGCCGTTCCCGCCGATCTCCTGGATATCGCTCACCCTGCTGCGGTCGAGCTCCCCGCCATAGGCCCTCTGGATGCTCTTGCTGATGGGATGGGAGGAGGCGCTCTCCGCCAGGGCCGCGTATTCCAGCAGCCTGGCGTTCTCCAGCTCGCTGTGGTGGATGCCGTTCACCTCGAACACGCCCTGTGTCAGGGTGCCCGTCTTGTCGAACACCACCACCCGGGTCTGGGAGAGGGTCTCCAGGTAGTTGGAGCCCTTCACCAGCACCCCCGCCTTACTGGCCCCGCCGATACCGGCGAAGAAGGAGAGGGGGATACTGATGACCAGCGCACAGGGGCAGCTGGCCACCAGGAAGGTGAGGGCCCGATAGATCCAGGTCCCCCAGTCGGGGCTCAGCCCCATGACGGCCAGGCGCACCAGCGGGGGCAGGACGGCCAGCACCACGGCGCTGCCGCACACCGCGGGGGTGTAGATGCGGGCGAACTTGGAGATGAAGTCCTCCGACCTGGACTTCCGGGAAGATGCGTTCTCCACCAGGTCCAGGATCTTGGACACGGTGGACTCGCCGAACTCCTTGGTGGTGCGGATCTTCAGCAGGCCGGTCATGTTGACGCAGCCGCTGACGATCTCATCCCCG
Source organism: Candidatus Intestinimonas stercoravium (assembly GCA_019117605.1). Lineage (GTDB taxonomy): Bacteria > Bacillota > Clostridia > Oscillospirales > Oscillospiraceae > Intestinimonas > Intestinimonas stercoravium. The sequence continues at coordinate 8,053 of DWZK01000104.1, forward strand.
GCCTCCACTTCCCGGGGCAGGGATTCTCCGGTGAGCGCGCTGGTGTTCAGTGTGGAGCTCCCCTCGAGCACAGTGCCGTCGATGGGCACCTTCTCGCCGGGCTGCACCACGATGACCGTCCCCACCTCCACCTCGTCCGGGTCCACCTGCTCCAGCCTGCCCTCCCGCTCCACGTTGGCATAGTCGGGGCGGATGTCCATGAGGTCGCTGATGTTCCGGCGGCTCCTGCCCACCGCGTAGCTCTGGAACCACTCGCCCACCTGATAGAAGAGCATGACGGCGATAGCCTCGGTGTAGTCTCCGCTGCCCTCGTACAGGGCCAGGGCGATGGCGCCTATGGTGGCCACCGCCATGAGGAAGTTCTCGTCGAACACCTGGCGGTTCCTGATGCCCTTCAGCGCCTTCAGCAGGATATCGTAGCCGATGACCAGGTAGGGCACCATGTAGAGCCCGAACCGGGCCCAGCCTGTGACAGGCGCGAGATGCAGCGCGACCAGCAGCGCCGCCGCCGTCAGGATGCGGATCAGCATGGTCTTTTGTCTCTTGTTCATGGCACTCTCCCCCATCCGTGTCTGGATGCGCTCCAGACATTTGACTGCATGTTCAAACGCTCATATAGTTTTGGGGCGGCCGGCGCCCTCAAATACGCTGTGGACCATATCCGGGGGGCGCTCCGGCCGGCGCGCGGGATCAGATGTAGACCTCGCAGTCATCCTCCACCCGCTTGCAGTTCTTGCGGACCTCCTGCATGACGGCCTTGGGGTCATGGCCCTCCACGAACTCCACGATCATCTTGAGCATCATGAAATTCACCGTGGCGCTCTTCACGCCTTCGGTCTTCCGGGCCGCCGCTTCCATTTTGTTGGCGCAGTTGGCGCAGTCCACATCGATCTTATAGCTCTTTTTCACAGGGATGGCTCCTTTCCGATCTGGTATTTAATAAACAATTAAGCATTTGTTTAACTGTAATATCATCATACGCAGGCCCGCCCCAAAAGTCAACCTCTTTTCTGCAAGTCCTTCCGTTTGGGCAAAAACTCCTGCCATTCGGGCCGATCTTCCCCGGCGCGGGAGGGACCTCAGTCTCCTCCCTTCCCGTCCGGGCCCGGATGTGGTATGATAACAAAGAACCAGCAGAAAAGGAGCGTGTGAGGATGCCGCATACACAGTTGCCCCACGACCACGGGCAGAGCATCGAACAGGAGCTGGACCACATGCCCAGCGTGGATGATTTCCAGACGGTGGCCGATATCTTCAAGCAGCTGGGAGACGGGAGCCGCATCCGCATCTTCTGGCTACTGTGCCACTGTGAGGAGTGCGTCATCAACCTATCCTCCATGGTCTCCATGAGCAGTCCGGCGGTCTCCCACCACCTCCGGCAGCTCAAAGCCGGCGGGCTGATCGTCAGCCGGCGGGAGGGCAAGGAGGTCTATTACAGAGCTGCGGAGACCGATCAGGCCCAGCTGCTCCACCACATGATCGAGCACCTGGTGGAGATCGCCTGTCCCTCGGAATAGGAGGGCGGCCATGAGACAGGACGAGCGCTCCTGCCTGGAGGCCGCGCTGGCCGATGTCCCGCTCGGGACCCTCCAGATGGAGCGGCACGGGGCTCAAGAGGGCTCCTCTGCCTCCCTCTCCCATCATTTCCACGCCAGCACAGAGGGCAAAGGCCGGCTGGAGGTCTACCACGTCTGCCCCGGCGTGACGGCGGTGTTCGCCTCCTATCTGGCAGATCGGGCCGCTTTCCGCCACGACGCCTTGGAGACGGTCCTGGAGATCGACCACTGCCGCACCGGCCGGATCGGCTGGAACATGCGGGACGGCAGGGCGGTCTATCTGGGCGCGGGGGACCTGTGCCTGCACAGCATGGCCTGCTGCTGCGGGTCGGTGATGACCTTCCCCACCGGGTATTCCACGGCCCTCTCCTTCACAGTAGATCTGGCCCGGCTGGGCGAGGATCTCCCCCCTGCGCTCAGGGCGGCGGGGCTCGACCCGCGCTCCCTGGTGGAGCGCTTCTGCAAGGCCCCCCCTCTGGCTTTCCCCGCCGGCGCCGCCCTGGACTGTGTCTTCTCCCCCCTCTATGGCCTCCCGGAGGAGCTGCGTGCGCCCTATCTGCAGCTGAAGGCGCAGGAACTGCTCCTGTGCCTCAGCCGCCTCCAGCCCGGCGGACGGGAGGCGGCCCAATATTTCTCCCAACAGATCGAGCGCGTCCGTGAGATCCACGACCTGCTCACCGGACACTTGGACCGGCGCTACACCATCGAGGCCCTCTCCAAGCGATACCTCATCAACACCTCCTCCCTGAAAGAGGTGTTCAAGGCGGTATACGGCCTGCCTATCGCCACCTATATGAAGGAATACCGGGTGCATCGGGCCATGGAGCTGCTGCGGGAGACCGATATGATCATCGCGGACATCGCCGCCCAGGTGGGCTATGAGAGCCAGGGGAAGTTCACCAATGCCTTCAAGGATGTGGCCCATATGCTCCCCACCGAGTACCGGAAGCAGTGCCGTGTCTCCGGAGCGGGGCCCGGGTGAGCGTCCCGCGCCATAATAAAGATGCCGCGGAGGACCGTATCTGCAGTCCTCCGCGGCATCTTCTCATTTTTATATTATAGTGATACGCTATCAGCCGAAATACGCCCGGATCTCCTCCATCCGTCCCACCTGATCCACATGGAAAGGGCAGCGGTCGTTGCAGTGTCCGCAGGCGACGCAGGCGTCCGCCCGCACCGCGAGATCCCGGTAGTGGTGCGCGGCCAGGGCGTCCCCGGTCCGGGCCAGGTCATAGTATTTGTTGATGAGGCCCACGTCCAGGCCCGCGGGGCAGGGCTGGCAGTGGTTGCAGTAGACACAGGTGCCCTCCATCTCCTTGGGGGTCACCGTGCCGATCGCGGAGTAGTCCCGCTCCGCCTCCGTGGTCTGGAAGAAGGCCAGGAGCCGCTCCAGGTCCGACTTGCCCCGGACGCCGGGGAGCACAGCGAGCACACCGGGGCGGTCCAGAGCGTACTGGATGCACTGGTGCTCGGTGAGGGACATGCCGAAGGGAGAGGTCTTCTCGTCCAGGAGCTGCCCGGCGGAGAAGGGCTTCATCACCGTGATGCCCACGCCCTCCGCCTCGCACCGCTGGTAGAGGGCCTGCCGCTCCGCTCCGCTGCCGTTGGCGAATTCGCCGCGCTGGTAGTCATAGGCCGGGTTGATGCTGAACATGAGCATATCCACCAGCCCGGTGTCCAGGATCTCGTTCGCCACCTCCGGCGTATGGGAGGAGAGGCCGATGTGGCGGACCACCCCGCTCTTCTTCATCTCCAGCAGGTAGTCCAGCACTCCGTTGGCCTGGTACTGCTCCCAGTCGGCGCGCTCGTCCAGGCAGTGGATGAAGCCGTAGTCGATGTAGTCGGTGCCCAGGGCCTTGAGCTGCCGATCCACCGAGCGGCGGACCGGGTCCAGCTCCGTGGTCCAGCTGTAGCTCTGCCCGTCGCCGTAGCAGGCGCCGAAGTGGATCTGGTAGAGGACCTGGTCCCGGGCCCCGGCGAATGCCTTGCCGAAGGTGGTGAAGTTCACCGACTCGGCGGTGGCCAGGTCGTAGTAGTTCACCCCGCTCTCCAGGGCCAGGCGCAGGGTCTCGATCCCCTCCCGCTCCCCTGCTCCGGCCAGGGCGCTGGTGCCCAAGCCCAGGACGCCGATCTTATCTCCCGTGCGCCGGTGGATCCGGTGCTCCATGTGACGTCTCCTCCTGTCTTTCGATCTGTTCTCAATAGTATAGCATGCGGCCCACGGCCTGTCGATCCATCCGGTGCGGCAAAGAAGTTCAGTCAGTATGTCGCGGGAGTTCAGAGCCCCGCCCCCTTTCTATCCCGTTTTTTCCCATTTCTCTTGCATTTTCTCCCGCAGCATGGTACGCTGGATACAAAGATGTTCCTCGGATCTCTATTTCGTGCTCTCCGACCAGCAGTCCATGAGAGGTGATGACCTATGTTGGGACAGTATGTGGGGCAGCTCAGCGATATCATCCGCCTTTGCGGGGATACGGACGGCATCCTCATCGTGGATAAGAACGGGATCATCGTGTATCAGAACCTCTCTACCAGTGACTACTGGAAGAAGGACGAGACGATGGGCCGCCATATCTTGGACCTCTATCCCGAGCTGACTGAGGAGACCAGCACCATCCTCCGGGCCCTGCGCACCGGTGAGGCCACCTATAACGTGCGGCAGGAGATCGTCAACTCCCGGGGGGAGCGGGTGCTGCTGGACTCCAACACCGTCCCACTCCTGGTGGACGGACAGGTGGAGTGCGTGGTGGATTACGCCAAGTTCTACCGGATCGACCGGCGGGTGGTCCGGGGCTCCAAGGAGGAGGGCCTGGCCGACCTGGATGATATCATCACCCAGGATCCGGCCATGCTGGCTCTGAAGCGCCGGATCAGGGATATCGCCAGGACCGATTCCGCAGTCCTCATCTATGGAGAGACGGGCACCGGCAAGGAGCTGGTGGCCGAATCCCTCCACAGCGAGAGCCGCCGGTCCGGGAGACCCTTTGTCGCCCAGAACTGCGCCGCGATCCCTGCCAATCTGCTGGAGAGCATCTTTTTCGGCACAGAGCGGGGCAGCTATACCGGAGCTGTGGACCGGAAAGGGCTCTTCGAACTGGCCGACGGCGGGACCCTCTTCCTGGATGAGATCAATTCCATGGACATCTCCCTTCAGGTGAAGCTGCTCAAGGCCCTGGAGGAGAAGAAGGTCCGCCATCTGGGCGGACAGCGGGACATCCCCTTCGACGTGCGGATCGTCTCCGCCGTGAATGAGGAGCCTCTGGAGCTCATCCGCCACAAACGGATGCGGAGCGACCTCTACTACCGGCTGGGCGTGATCCGCCTGAACCTGCCGCCCCTTCGGGAGCGCACACAGGATATCCCCCTCCTGGTGCGCTATTTCATCGATAAGTATGACCGGGAACTGGACCGGCACATAGAGGGCATCAGCGATCCGGCCCTCCAGATCTTGACTCAATACCCCTGGCCGGGCAATATCCGGGAGCTCCAGAACGTCATAGAGGGCGCTTTCTCCTGCGGCGATACCGACAAGCTCACTGTGGAGAGCATCATGGCGAGCGTCAGCGAACTCATGGACTGCCGCCCGGCGGATATGCGGCCGCTCTCCTCCCCGCTGGAGCTACCGTCTCTGGGTGACGGCTTCTCTCTCACCAGAGAGCTGGAGCGCTATGAGCGCGAGCTGCTCCGAAAGGCCATGGCCCAGTCCTCCTCTCTTTCCCAGGCCGCCCGGCTGTTAGGGCTCTCCCGGCAGGCGCTCAAATACAAACTGCAAAAATATGACCTGTAAAAATTTTTGCATCCGCAAGATCTTTTGCCTCCCCTTTCCGCTCCCCAGACGAGCCTAGGCATGGGGCGGTCAAAATTCGAAGCGTCAAAGATCTCCCCCTTATTTTAGTCATCTTAAACAAAAAATACGCCAAGGCCGGCGTGCTGTAGTCCCGAATCAGGCGGGCAGCCACCGGTCTTGGCGTTCTTTTTTGGGGAAGTTCACCGATCTGGCATTGGATCTGCTGTTATCGATAGTGAAACCAGCATGGACGTATCCGGAGCGTTCTCTGATACGCCCGCAGGAAGGAAAGGACGGTCATTTATGAAAAGACTGTGGTACAACGGCCGGGTGGTCTCTATGGACTCCCAGATGACCCGCTACGAGGCGGTGGGCATCGAGGATGGGAACATCGTATTCCTCGGAGACAGCCAGACCGCCCTGGCCCAGACTTGGGACGAGACGCGGGACCTGGAGGGGGCCATGGTGCTGCCGGGGTTCAACGACACCCACCTGCACATGCTCTACTATGCGCTGTTCCAGAAGAACGTGGCCCTTTTCGGCGTGGGCTCCATCGATGAGATCGTGGACCTGTGCCGGGCGAGGATCGAAAAGGACCATCCCGACTACCTGCTGGGCATGGGCTGGAACCAGGAGAACATGAGGGAGGGCCGGATGCCCACCCGGGAGGACATGGACCGGATCTCCACTGAGATCCCCGTGTGTATGCTACGGACCTGCGCCCACATCGCCGCCTGCAACTCGGTGATGCTGGAGCGGATCCGGGCGCTGAAAGGCGTGGATCCGGAGGTCCTCAGCCATGTGGACTTCATCAACGGCCTCCTGCGGGAGGACGCCGCCCGGATCTATATGGATATCTTCCCCAAGACGGATGACGCCTATGTGAAGGACCTCATCCGGATCGGTCAGAAGGGGCTCAACGCCGCCGGCATCACCTGCGTCCACTCCGACGATCTGAAGGTGGTGGCAGGCGTGGACCCGGTCCACATGGTGAGCCTGTTCCGGGAGATGGAGGCCAATGGGGAGCTCACCGTCCGGGTCTACGAGCAGTGTCTGGTGGATCAGGCGGACTTCGACCGGTTCCTGGCCGTGCGCAGCGACCCGAACGACCGGACCAGCCTCTTCCGCACCGGCCCCCGGAAGCTGCTCCAGGACGGCTCCCTGGGCGCCAAGTCCGCCGAGATGATCGACGGCTATGTGGACGACCGGGACAATCACGGCATCCCTATCTATACCGAGGAGGAGCTCTACAGCTGGATCAAGGCGGCCCATGACCACCACATGGACGTGGCGGTCCACGCCATCGGCGACCTGGCTTTCCAGAAGGTGTGCGACGCCATCTACAAGGCGGAACAGGAGGCTCCCTGGCCCGATCACCGCCATGGCATCGTCCACGCCCAGACCACCTCCCCCGCCCTCCTCCGTCTCATGAAGGTGATGGGCCTCCAGGCATATATCCAGCCCATCTTCATCGATGCGGACATGCACATCATCGAGGAGCGCGTGGGCGAGCGGCGCGCCAGGGACTGTTACAACTGGAAGTCCATGCTGGACCTGGGCATCCACGTCAGCGGCGGTTCCGACTGCCCTGTGGAGCCCTTCGACGTGCTGGACAATATGCGGGCCGCCATCACCCGGAAAGATCGGGCGGGCACCAAGACCTACCTGCCTGAGCAGGCCCTCACCGTGGAGGAGGCCGTCCGTCTTTTCACCAGTGACGCCGCCTGGGCCAGCCGGGACGAAGGTGTCCGCGGCACCCTGGAGCTGGGCAGGCAGGGCGACCTGGTGGTGCTGGACCAGGACCTCTTTGAGATCGATCCCGATACCTTCCCCCAGGTGAAAGTGCTGGAGACCATACTCAACGGCAACACCGTGTACCGCGCCTGAACAGGCGGGTACAGATGGAAAAGAAAGGAGCGCTCCCCTTATGAATGAAATGCTGGAAAAAGCCAAAGCGATCGAGTCCCAGATCGTAGCCGACCGGCGCTGCCTCCACCAGATCCCCGAGGTGGGGGTCTACACCCCCAAGACCGCGGAATATGTCAAGCAGCGCCTCGCCGAGATGGGCATCGAGCACCGGGACTGCGGCATCCACTCCCAGGAGGACCGTGAGAAGATGGTGTTCGCCGGCTATCCCGACGCCCCCACCTCCACCGGTGTGGTAGGGCTCATCGGCAAGGGAGGCCCCTGTATCCTCCTCCGGGCGGACATGGACGGCCTGCCCATGGAGGAGACCACCGGCCTGGACTTCGCCTCCAAGGGGGACACGGCCCACATGTGCGGCCATGACGCCCACGCCGCCATGCTGCTGGGGGCCGCCCGTATCCTCAAGGACATGGAGGATGAGCTCCCCGGCACGGTGAAGCTCATGTTCCAGCCCGGCGAGGAGATGGGCTATGGGTCCCGCACCATGGTGGAGGACGGCCTTCTGCAAGACCCGAAGGTGGACGCCGCCATGGCCCTCCATGTAGGCTCCCAGGTGGAGGTGGGCAAGCTGAACTACTCCCCCGGCGTGGCCTCCGGCGCCATGGCCACCTTCATCGTCAGCATCCAGGGCAAGGGCGGCCACTCCTCCGAGCCCCAAAAGACCATCGACCCGGTGAACATCGCCACCCAGATCTGCTCCGCCCTCAACATGCTCATCCCCCGCGAGGTGGACCCCGAGGCCTTTGCCACCCTGACGGTCGGCGCTCTCAACGGCGGCCGGGCCTCCAACATCATCCCCGATACCTCCGAGATCATGGTCTCTTTCCGCACCCTGAGCCCCGAGGCCTACGACCATCTGGTGGAGCGTATCCCCGAGATCCTGGACCACTATGTGGCCGCCTGGCACGGGACCTATTCCGTCCGCGTCCTCAAGACCCCCAGCACTGTCTGCGACCCCGACTTCTCGGCGGAGCTGGTCCCCTATGTGGAGGAGATCCTGGGCGCGGACAACGTCAGACCCGTTCCGCCCATGAAGGGGGCGGAGGACTTCGGCCATGTGACCCGGCTGGTGCCCGGCTTCTACGCTTTCATGGGCGCGGGCAGCCCCGAGGGGTATCCCCTCCACAATCCCAACATGGTCCTGGATGAGAGCGCCCTGCCCTTGGGCAGCGCCATCCTGGTCAACTGTGCCGTGAAATGGCTGAACGCGCACGCGGATAAGTGAGGACCGTCCCCTCCGGTCCAGCCGGAGAGCATATATGAGGAGGTTTTTGAGAATGGGCAACACCTTGGAAAAGAAGAAAAAGGGTTTTAGTCTTCCCCATGTGTACATCGTCATCCTGATCTTGATGCTCATCATCACTGTGATGACCTACATCGTCCCCGCCGGCTCTTATGTGCGCGACGCCAGCGGCGCGGTGGATCCCAACAGCTTCAGTTACATCGACCAGACCCCTGTCGGCTTCCTGCAGTTCTTCACCTCCATCCATCAGGGCTTCGTGGAGAGCGCCAACATCATCGGTTCCGTGCTGCTGATCAGCGGCTGTATCCAGATCATCAACATGACCGGCGCTTTCTCCGCCGGCATCCAGGCCATGATCCAGCGCACCAACGGCAAGGCCGTCATCATGGTAGTGGTGTTCTTCACCCTGTTCACCGCCCTGGGCGTCATCGGCTATCTGGACGCCCTCTACCCCTTCTATCCCATCATCATCTCCCTGTTCATCACTCTGGGCTATGACAAGATGGTGGGCACCGCCGTCATCCTCCTGTCCACCGCCGTGGGCTTCACCTGCGGTATGGTCAACCCCTATACCACCGGCGTGGCCCAGACCCTGGTGGGCCTGCCCATGTACTCCGGCATCGCCTTCCGCGCCGTTGGCCTGGTCGTCTTCTATGTCATCGCCCTCTTCTTCCTGGTCCGCTACTGCATCAAGATCAAGAAGGACCCCAAGAACAGCGTGATGGGCGAGAACTATCTCCAGGAGCAGACCGCCCCCATGACTTTCGAAGAGGGCCTGGAGTTCAACGGCAAGCGGATCCTGCTGATCGTCCTCTTCGTGGCCACCGTCATCCTCTCGGTGGTCGGCTCTCTCCAGTGGAAGTGGGGCATGCCTGAGATCGCCGCTATCTACTTCCCCGTGACCATCATCGGCGTCATCCTCTTCCGGCTGAACCCCTCCGAGGCCTGCGCGGAGTTCGGCAAGGGCATGGCTGGCACCATCGCCCCCACTATGGTCATCGGCTTCAGCAGGGCGGTGTCCGTCCTGCTCACCGAGGGCAATATCACCGACACTATCATCAACGCGGTCACCAGCCTGCTGGAGGGCAAGAGCCCGGTGATCACTCTGCTCATCATCTACCTCTTCGTCACCCTGTTCAACTTCTTCGTGTCCTCCGGCAGCGGCAAGGCCATGGTCATGATGCCCATCCTCCAGCCCCTGGGCCAGGTGCTGGGCATCAACCAGCAGGTCCTGGTGCTGGCCTACCAGTATGGCGACGGCTTCACCAACACCTTCTGGCCCACCGCCTCCCTGCTGCAGCTGTCTCTGTGCGGCATGGACTACGGCCACTGGTTCAAGTTCGCGTGGAAGATCTACGCCTGCCTGATCGCTGCCGGCTTCATCCTCATCGTCATCGCCAATCAGATCGGCTACGGGCCCTTCTGAGCCCTGCCTCCCTTCTCCGCCCCCGGGCCCGCCCGGGGGCGGCTTTTTGTCCCACGCGGCTTGCGGAGCAGGGAAAAAGAGTATAGAATAAGGGATATGTGTGCGGAAATGCCCGGTCCGCCGGGCCCCTCCCGCTGCGCATCTATCTCTCCCAAGGGGGCCTCTATGGAACGACTCATCCAACGCTTCGGCGCGGCGGTGCAGCAGGTCTGCCGCCGCGACCCGATCGCCGCCCGGCGGCTGCTCCGCCTGGGCTATCACGCCAAGGACCTGCAGCTCAGGCTCGCCCCCGGGCAGCTCCACCGGGCCGCCCAGCTGGCCGCTGTGGAGACCACCTCCGCCATGGTGGCCCCTCTGGACCACCCGGATAAGGCGGTGATGGTCAGCCTCTTCACCCCCTGCGAGATGCTCCAGGTGCTGGGGCTCTACCCCTACTCCTGCGAGGGGCTGGGCTGTTTCCTCTCGGGGGCCTGGGCAGAGCGCTCCTTCCTGGAATATGCGGAGAGCGAGGGCCTGCCCGAGACCTTCTGCTCCTATCATAAGATCTTCATCGGCGCCGCCGAGCGGGGCCTGATGCCCAGGCCCCGCTTCGTCATCAGCACCACCCTGGCCTGCGACGCCAATCTGCTCACCTTCCGCCGCCTGGCGGAGTTCTACCAGGTCCCTCACCTGGTGCTGGACATCCCCTACGGCCAGGATGAGGACGCTGTGGCCTATGTGGCCGAGCAGCTCCGGGGGATGCGCCGCTTCCTGGAGGAGCACACCGGCCGCAGGGTGGACGAAGACGCCCTCCGGGCGGCGGTGGCCCGGAGCCGGCGGAGCATGGACGGCTTCCGGCGCTATATGGACCTGCGGGCGGACAAGCAGATCCTGGGCGACCTGACGGGCGAGATGTTCTCCGCCTTCACCCTCCACACCCTGCTGGGCACGGAGGAGACGGAGCGGTATGTCCATGCCTGTATCCAGCTGGCGGAGAAGGCGCCTCCCGCCTCCGGGGCACGGCTGGTGTGGATGCACACCGAGCCCTTCTGGGTCAAGCCCCTTCGGGACCTCACCGACTTCAGCCCGAAGGTGCAGGTGGTGGGCTGCGACATGTGTTTCGAAGGGCTCATCCAGGCCGATCCCTCCGACCCCTATACCGCCATGGCACAGCGCCTGGTCTTCTCCGCCTTCAATGGCCCGGTGAGCCGCCGGATCGACCGGGGGATCGAGGCCGCCCGCCAGCTCCGGGCAGACGGCGTGGTCTGGTTCTGCCACTGGGGCTGCAAGCACACTCTGGGCGGCGCCCAGCTGGCCAAGCAGCGCTTTGAAGCGGCGGGCTTCCCCTGTCTCATCCTGGACGGGGATGGCTGCGACCGGAGCCACGGCGGCGAGGGCCAGCTGGCCACCCGGATCGAGGCCTTCATCGAGATGCTCGAGCGCGGGAAGGAGGCAGCCCTGTGAGCGTCACCCACTACATCTGCAAGTACACCCCCGTGGAGCTGCTGGAGGCCCTGGGGGGCCAGTGCGCCGTGCTGGACTACATGCCCGAGGACTTCGACCGCAGCGACCAGGTGAGCCACCCCAACCTGTGCGGCTTCGGCAAGGCTCTGCTGGAGGCCTGTATGGAGGGCCGGGTGAAGGAGCTGGTGCTGGTCAACTGCTGCGACACCATCCGCAGCGCTTACGACGTGCTGCTGGAGCACGGGCAGCTGGACTTCCTCTTCCTGATGGATATGCTCCACACCAGCGCCGACCACGCCAGGGCCCGCACCAAAGGAGAGCTCCTCCGCCTGGCCAGGGCCTACGCCGCCTACAAGGGGACCGCCTTCGATCCGGAGAGGTTCCGCGCCGCCTTCCGCCCCGTGCAGCGGCCCGCAGAGCCCTACGTCAGCGTGCTGGGAGGCCGGGTGGGGGACGCCCTCTTCTCCCTGATGGAGGAGAGCATGCCCCTCCCCCTGCGCAACGACACCTGTGTCCATGCCCGCTCGGTGGCGCCTCCGGTGGAGGACCTGCCCTTCGACGCCCTCATGGACTGGTACGCCGGCGCCCTGCTGGACCAGCTGCCCTGTATGCGTATGACCGATGTGGGCGGACGGGAGCAGCTCTATACCGACCCCCACCTCCAGGGCGTCATCTACCACACGGTGAAATTCTGCGACTACTACGGCTTTGAGTACTCCCACCTCCGGAAGGAGCTCACCGTGCCCCTTCTGAAGCTGGAGTCGGACTACACCATACAGAGCAGCGGACAGCTGCGCACCCGCCTGGAGGCCTTTGCGGAGAGCATCGCCCCCCGGCAGACCGGCCAAAAGGGGGCACCTACCATGAAGAACGGGAAAGGCTACTACGTCGGCATCGACAGCGGCTCCACCAGCACCGACGTAGCGATCCTGGACCAGGACAGGAACATCGTCGCCCAGGTCATCCTGCCCACCGGGGCGGGGGCCGCCGCCGGGGCGGACCGGGCCCTGGAAGAGGCGCTCCGGCAGGCGGGGCTCACCCAGGCGGACATCACCGCCACCGTCACCACCGGCTATGGCCGCAGCGCCATCCAGCGGGGGGACCAGTCCATCACCGAGATCACCTGCCACGCCAAAGGCGCCTTCTTCCTGGACCCGGAGGTGCGCACCATCATCGACATCGGCGGCCAGGACAGCAAAGTCATCCGCATCGACGAGGCCGGGAACGTGGTCAACTTCGTCATGAACGACAAGTGCGCCGCCGGCACCGGCCGTTTCCTGGAGCTCATGGCCCGTACCCTGGAGATCTCCCTGGACGAGATGAGCACCGCCGGCCTGGACTGGACGGAGGATATCACCATCTCCAGCATGTGCACCGTCTTCGCCGAGTCGGAGGTGGTCTCCCTCATCGCACAGAACAAGGCCCCCGCCGATATCATCCACGGCCTGGATCGGTCCGTGGCCTCCAAGACCTGCGCCCTCTGCCGCCGGGTGGGCGGCGAGGCCAAGTACATGATGACCGGCGGCGTCTCCAAGAACCGGGGCGTGGTGGCGGAGCTGGAGCGGCAGCTGGGGGTGGAACTGGCCATCTCGGACAAGGCCCAGCTCAACGGTGCCCTGGGGGCCGCCCTCTTCGCCATGGAGCTGTAAGTGCCGTCAAAAGAACAGAAACGCGCAGGTCCGCAAGACCTGCGCGTTTTTTGCTCTTATGTGTCCCGCCGGAGGACATAGCCCCGCAGCCGGCGGCGGCGCTCCTGCCAGTCGGGCATGAGGGCGGTCATCACGGCGTAGAAGCCCTTTCCGTGGTCCGGATGGAGGAAATGGACCAGCTCATGGAGGGCCACATAGTCCAGCAGCTCCCGGGGCACCAGGAGCAGAGCCGTGTTCAGGGCGACGATCCCCCGGCCCCAGCAGCAGCTCCCCCACCGGCTGGTCATGAAGCGGGCCCGGACCTTGGGGCGGGCCACCCCCATGGGCTCCACCAGGGGCCACATGCGGTCCACCGCCGCCTCCGCTGCCCGGGCCGCCTCCTGCCGGTCCGGGGGCGTGAGCACCACCGCGGGCTCTCCGCCCCGGTCCCGGTGGGCGAAGATCCAGGCCGCACGGCTGCGGATGAAGCTGTCCGCGGCCTGCCCGGACACCCGGCGGCTGGTGGACAGCCATACCGTCCCGTCCGGGCGGAGGCGCAGGTTCATGTTCTTCACCGGCTTCACCGTCCAGGTGTACTCCACCGGCCCCAGGGACGTCTCCACCCGCCGCAGGCCGCCGCTCACGGGTCCTGCACCCGCTCCACGAAGCCCTCCAGCCCGGTGAAGTCCACATGCTGCCCGTCATCCAGCACGGCGGAGCCGGAGAAGCGGCCGAACACCTGCCGCCGCTCCCCGCGGGAGAGGAGGCCCCCCAGCCGCTCGGTCCACTCTCCCTCCGGGTGGAAGGCCACCTCCAGCCGCCCCGTCTCCTCGTGGAAGGTCCAGGGCTGGTCCAGGGCCCACACTTTGCCGTCGCGGGGGATGCGGGCGGCCACCTTGCTCAGCTTGTGGATGCGCCCCTCACAGAGGACGGCGTTCTCGGTGGGTGCCCCCTCCGCCAGGGCGGAGCTTCCGATGTTCAGGCCGAAGGGGAGCCCATCCACGAAGCCGGAGGCCGCCCCCCAGTACCAGTGGCTCTTTTTCGGCCATACGCCCCGGGTCCAGTCCAGGATCCCTGCCGCGCTGTCCCGGGAGAACGCATACTGCCGGTCTCCCAGCAGGATGCGGCCCTCCGCCCGCATGCCCAGCAGCCGCTGGCTCAGGCGGAACCTGCCCTGCCCCGCCAGGGGCACGGAGAGGACCAGAGACTCTGCGGGCAGGTCGGTGAGGACCATATGTACGTCCAGGGGCAGCCCGTCCAGAAAGTCCCCGATCTTGACGGTGACGGTGCGGTTCCGGCCGTCGCTGTGGAAGAGGATCCCATAGCCCTTGCCCGAGGCGGATGCGTTCCCCCGGGCGGCGTTCCCGCCCAGGCCGGCGGGCAGCAGCTTCCGGGTGAACTGCCGGCCCGCCTGGGCCCCGGTCTGGAGGTCCAGGAGCACCACTGTATCCAGCCCGCCGCCGGGGCGGTCCTCCAGGCTGACCGTCAATATCGCCTCCGGGGAGAAGATGAGGTAGCGGTCCCACTCCCGAAAACGGCCTCCCCCCTGGCGCACCTGGGCCCGGTCATAGACGGGGTAGAGCTTCCTCGCCCAGCCCGGCTCCACGATGTCTCCCTTCTCGTCCAGCAGAGGGACCGGTCTTACGATCTCATGTTCCATACGCGTGTTCCTCCTAGATCGGTCGCGGCCGGAGGCTCGTGCTCCGGCCCGATATATGAGACGATCGGATCTGGCCGCTCGTTCCACGGCACTTACGATGGATATTATATCACAGATACGCCCGGACACCAATAAGATCTCCCCTGCATGGGACATCCCGCCCTCCGCATAGGCTGGTAGCGCGGAGGTGACGCACTGTATGTCGAAGCTGCTCGCCCGCCAGTGGGCGCGGGATCTGTTCCTGGGGCTGGCCCTGCTCCTTGCCGCCCTTGCCCTGGTGATCTGGCCCCAGGAGACCATGGCGGCCGCCCGGGAGGGCTTGACCCTCTGCTACAACGTCATCATCCCCTCCCTTTTCCCTTTCTTCGTCCTCTCCGCCCTGCTGGTGGACCTGGGGCTGGCAAGCTACCTGGGCCGGGCGCTGGAGCGGATCATGCGCCCCCTCTTCCGGGTGCCCGGCTGCTGCGCCCCCGCCCTGGCCCTGGGTTTCGTAGGGGGATACCCGGTGGGGGCCAGGACCGCTCTGGATCTCTATCAGAAGGGGATGTGCTCCAAGACGGAGGCGGAGCGCCTTCTGGCCTTCTGCAACAACTCCGGCCCCGCGTTCATCCTGGGGGTAGTGGGGGCCGGGGTGTTCGCCAGCGGCCGGGCCGGGCTCCTCCTCTACCTGGCCCACGCCGCCGCCTCCCTGTGCGTCGGCCTCCTCTTCCGCTTCTACCGCGGCTCCGACTACAGGCGGGAGCGGCAGCGTGTCCCCCACTTTGAAGCCCAGCGCTTCTCCACCGCCTTCACCGGGGCGGTGAAGGGCTCTTTCCTCTCCACGCTGAACATCTGCGCCTTCGTGGTATTCTTCACCATCGTCATCCGGCTCCTCTTCCTCTGCGGCCTCCTCCCCGGTCTGGCGGCCCTGCTGGGCCGGCTCTTCTCCCCTCTGGGCCTCTCTCAGGCCTGGGCGGAGCGTCTCCTCACCGGCGTGCTGGAGCTCTCTTCCGGCGTGTGGACCCTCTCCGGCACAGGCAGCACGGCGGGAAGACTGTCCATGGCCGCCTTCATGCTGGGGTGGGCCGGGCTCTCCGTCCACTGCCAGGTGCTCTCTTTCATCGGCGACAGCGACCTATCCGTGAAGACCTATCTGGTGGGGAAATCCCTGCACGGCGGCCTCTCCGCCCTCTTCATCGCCGCCCTCACCCGCCTCTTCCCCATCCAGGTCCCGGTCTCCGCCATCCTGGCCGAGCAAGTGGAGGGCATCGCCGGTCTGGATTTCTCCACCGCCCTCACCATCTCTACCGTGGCGGCGTGGGTGGTCTGGCTCCTCTTCTTCGCGGCCGCCTGGGCCGCGGCCCGAAAGATCAGTAGAAAAAAGAGAGATGCTGTAGTATAATGAGATAGAGATAGATCTGTCGCGGGGCTCTGCCCCCCTGAAGGAGCGTTCGCCATGCTGTTCGATAAGAAGATAGAGCCCCGCTGCGCCTACTGTCAACGCTGTGCTCCTCTGGATGAGGAGACTGTGATGTGTCTGAAGAAGGGCGTAGTCGCCGCCGGCTCCCACTGCCGGTCTTTCAAGTATGACCCGCTCAAGCGGGTCCCTCCCCGTCCCGCCGCGCCTGACTTCTCCCGGCTCAAGGACGAGGATTTCACCCTGTGACCGCCCATCTATAGGCAAGAGCGCCGGAGCACGAACGTGCCCCGGCGCTCTATTTCATCGTTTCGCGTCTCACAGGGCGGCCAGAAATGCCTCTGCCTGCTCCCGCTGTCCCCCCAGCAGGGGCCACTGGACCGCCGGGCGGTCCTCCGCCGACAGGAAGAGCTGGGCCTGGCCCTGCTCCTCCCGGACCTCCGCCTTCCCCAGCCGCTTCCAGGGGATATAGCTGGTCCGGCGGCCGTAGAAGTCCGTCCGGATCGCCACCAGGCCTGCGTCCATCCGGGCCAGGAAGTGCTCCGGCTTCTGCTTGTTCAGCCGGGCCAGGCCCCGGTTCCGCCCCAGGAACCAGATGTAGTCCCGAATCTCCGTCCCAAAGCGGTAGCAGAGCTTGGAGTTGTTGTACATGGCGTAGCTCTCCCGCTGCAAGGTCCGGAAGGGCTCCGCGGCCGGGTGGTCCACAGCCGGCCTGTATCCGGCCTCCCGCCCCAGGGACAGGAGCAGGATGGGCAGGAGCTGGTCCTCTTTGGTCTTGTTGTAGGAGAAAACGGCTCCCTCTCCTCCCCGCTCCTCCCCCAAAGAGATGGTCACTGTGCACCGGAGGAGCTCCACATAGTAGTCGACCATCGCCACGTCTGCGCCGCAGAAGCGGAGCTCCTCCACCCCCCGCTGTCCACCGGTCTGGATCAGCACCTGGTCCCCCAGCCAGGCCGTGGCGTGCTCTGCCCCGCCGGCGGCATACTGAGAGATCCGGGGGATATAGGTCACGTTCCCCGGCGGCAGGCCCTGGGCCCGCCACGCCTCCAGGCCCGGCTGGAATCTGCGGGGCAGCTCCCTCCAGTCATAGATCCGCTTGGGCCAAGATGCCAGCGTGGGGCGCCTGTCCTCCAAGATCCTCATCTTTTCCCCTCCTTTCCTCTTAGTATACCATTTCTCTCCTCAAGATGGAATGTGGAAAGCCCCTTTCTTTACGGAGGAAAGGTCCGTCCGCCCCGTCTTTCTGTGGCGGGATATGGACGAAAAGAGCGCGCCGCACATGCGGCGCGCTCTCCAAGCGGCGGGGGAATGTACGAAAAAGCAGGGATCTGTCAGGAAGGGATCACTCCCGGCCCATACGGCGGGCGATCTCCTTGGCTGCAAAGGTGATGACGTCGTCGGCGTAGGTGCCGGCTCCGAAGCCGGCGTCGAAGCCCAGCTCCTTGGCCAGCGCGTGGGTGATACGGGCGCCGCCGCAGCAGAGGACCATCTTGTCCCGGACGCCCTCAGCCTCGGCCAGCTCGATGAACTCGGTGAGGTTCTTGATGTGCACGTCCTTCTGGGTGACGGTCTGGGAGATGAGCACCACGTCGGCGTGGAGCTCCTCCGCCTTGTGGAGGAACTCGTCGTTGGGCACCTGGGAGCCCAGGTTGTAGGCCTCTACCATCTCGTAGCGCTCCAGGCCGTAATGGCCGGCGAAGCCCTTCCGGTTCATGATGGCATCGATGCCCACGGTGTGGGCGTCGGTGCCGGTGGAAGCGCCCACCACCACCAGCTTGCGGCCGATGTGCTCCTTGATGTACTCGTTGGTCTCCTCCATGCCCATGGCTTCGTCGGCCACGGTGACGACCTCGATCTCGTTGTAGTTGACGCTGTGGGTAGTGGCCCCGTAGATGATATAGAAGGTGAAGGTCTCGTCCAGCTTCTGGTGCAGGGTCACGTTGGGGTCGGCGATGCCCATCTTCTGCGCCAGCTGGATGGCAGCGGCCTCGCCCTTGGCGTCATCCTTGACGGGCAGGGTGAAGGACATCTGCACCTTGGCGTCGTTCATGGTGTCGCCGTAGGGGCGCAGCTTGGTCAGGTCCAGGGTGGTATCCAGGTCCTTGTCTCTGATCTGATACAGTCCGGAACTCATTTACGGGCACCTCCTTTCATCATGGGCTCCATGAAGGGATTGCGGTAACCGGGCGCTTTCTGGAACACGCCCTCCAGGCCCTTGCCGCCGTCTCTGGGCCGCTTGATGTCGGCGAAGACGCCCTTCTCCAGGGTCTCGAAGATGCCCAGCTTCTCGATGTCGGCCAGCAGCTCGTTGGCCTTGGTGAGCACGTCGTTGGCACGGGTCTGCATGATGCCGCCCTTCTTGAAGACCAGCTCGGAGCCCAGGTCCTTCATGGTGGTGAAGATGTACTGGGCGTTCTGGATGGCCAGGAAGCGGTCGGACAGGAAGGGGGTGTGGATGGCCTCGGTCATCATGCCCAGCAGGTGGATCTTCTGATCGGTGAGGATGGTGACCACGTTGAAGAGGGCGTCCTGCACATGGCCACGGAAGATGTTGCCGGTCATGAACTTGGTGGGGGGCATGTACTTCAGGGGCGCCTTGGGGAAGATCTCCCGGGCCATCTCCGCCTGGGCCAGCTCATAGAGGAAGCCGTTCTCCACAGAGGGGTCGATCTCAAAGGCATGTCCCAGGCCCATCTGCTCCTCAGGCAGGCCGGCCCGGAGGGCGAACTGCTCGTTGAGGAACTGGGAGGCCAGCACAGTGTGGGCCTCCTCCACAGCGTCGGCGGTGGTGAGGTAGTTGTCCTCGCCGGTGTTGATGACCACGCCGGCGTAGGCGTTGATCGCACGGGAGAAGCACTGGTCCACCAGGGTCCGCTGCATGTTGATGTCGCGGAACAGGATGCCGTAGAGGGCGTCGTTGAGCATCACGTCCAGGCCCTCGAAAGCGCCCATGGCGGCGATCTCAGGCATGCACAGGCCGGAGCAGTAGTTGCACAGGCGGATGTAGTGGCCCAGCTCCTCGCCCACCTTGTCCAGGGCCTCCCGCATGAGGCGGAAGTTCTCCTGGGTGGCGTAGGTGCCGCCGAAGCCCTCGGTGGTGGCGCCGTAGGGCACATAGTCCAGGAGGGACTGGCCGGTGGTACGGATGACGGCGATGACATCGGCGCCCTGGCGGGCGGCGGCGGTGGCCTGCACGATGTCCTCATAGATGTTGCCGGTGGCCACGATGAGGTAGATCCAGGGGCCCTGCTTGTCGCCGTACTTGGCCAGGAGCTCTTCCCGGCGGTTGCGGCGGGCAGCGATCTTGGTGAGGGCGCTCTGGACCACGGGATCGAGGGCCTTGTCGATGTCGGCATCGCCGTGGACAGGGATGGCGGTCAGGTCCAGAGAGCCGTCGGCCACAGCCTGGGCGATCTCCTGGGGGGTCTTGCCCGTCTCCACCATGGCATTGCCGATCCAGAAGGCCGCGCCCTGGGCCACCGCGCCCTTGGCGGTCAGGTGCTCCACCACCACGTTGGGCAGGGGCACATCGAAGGCGTTGACTCCATCGATGCCCAGCAGACGGCACACGGTGCGCTCCACGGCCACAGTAGTGTGGCGGTCGATGAAGCGCTGCGTGTCATCGGCTACCTTGGAAGCGTGGCTGCGGGCCTGCTCTACCAAGTCAAAATTCAGATCAAGCTTGGATTCCAACATATTCACTTCCATTCCATAAAGAGTCGGAGATAGGGGAGGCGGGACGAGGGACGGCGGAGCCCCGGCACCGCCGGCGCTCCGGGATGGGGGGACGCCGCCGGGGCGTCCCTCTCCATGTCCGTTCTCTCGTCCCGTCTATCTCATTTTAGTGCATCTCTCTCTTGTGACGCTCCAGGTTGGCGGGCTCCATGGAGAGGGCCTGGCCCCGCTCCAGGCCGGCCACGCCCATGAGCTCCACCTTGCGCTTGCCCTCGCGCTCGGCCTTGCAGTACTCGCACTGGCAGGTCTCCTCGTAGTGCTCGGGCTCGGTGTAGGTGGTGATGACGCCCTCGTAGTTGCGGAGGATGACCTTGTGGGGGGTCTGGGAGATGACGTACTGGGGCATGACGGGGGTCTTGCCGCCGCCGCCCGGGGCGTCCACCACGAAGGTGGGCACGCAGTATCCGGAGGTGTGGCCGCGCAGGGCCTCGATGATCTCGATGCCCTTGGACACGGGGGTACGGAAGTGCTCCAGGCCCATGGACAGGTCGCACTGATAGATGTAGTAGGGGCGCACCCGGATCTGGACCAGCATCTGCACCAGCTTCTTCATGGTGTGGACGCAGTCGTTGACCCCGGCCAGAAGGACGGACTGGTTGCCCAGAGGCACACCGGCGTCGGCCAGGCGGGCGCAGGCCTCGGCGGCCTCCTTGGTGACCTCCTTGGGGTGGTTGAAGTGGGTGTTCAGCCACACGGGGTGATACTTCTTGAGCATGTTGCACAGCTCGGGGGTGATGCGCTGGGGGCACACCACGGGGGTACGGGAGCCCAGACGGACGATCTCCACATGGGGGATCTCGCGCAGGCGGGAGATGATGTACTCCAGCATCTCGTCGGAGAGCATCAGCACGTCGCCGCCGGAGAGGAGCACGTCGCGGACGGTGGGGGTGTTGCGGACGTACTCGATGCACTTGTCGATCTGCTCCACGGGCACGTTGGTGTCGTGCTGGCCGGCGAAACGGCGGCGGGTGCAGTGACGGCAGTACATGGAGCACTGGTCGGTGGTCAGCAGCAGGACCCGGTCAGGATAGCGGTGGGTCAGGCCGGGCACGGGGGAATCAGAGTCCTCGTGCAGGGGGTCCAGCAGGTCGGCGCAGGACTGGTGGAGCTCCTTGGCGGTGGGGATGGCCTGCCGCCGGATGGGATCGTAGGGATCGTCGGGATCGATCAGAGAGAGGTAGTAGGGGGTGATGGCCATGCGCAGGGTGCCCAGGCAGGCCTTGACGCCCTCCTCTTCCTCGGGGGTCAGCTTGATGTACTTCTTCAGGTCCTCCAGGGTCTCGGCCCGGTTGGCCACTTGCCAGTGCCAGTCGTTCCAGTCGGCGTCAGAGACGTTGGGGAAAAGCTCTTTACGGCGAGACTCGTTCAGATACAGCATAACATTTACCGCCTTTCTTCATCCATAGGTGGCCGCTTGCGGCCGGTATTTCTCCTTCCGGGTGGCAGCGCAGGTAAGGAAAGGGTGTTACAGATACTTCTTCTCGAAATAGGCCTTCAGCTCGGGGTTCTCCCGGAGCTCCGCCAGAGTGATCGCAGCGTGGTCCTTGGTATAGCCGTTGCCGATGACCATGGTCACGTCCTTGCCGCAGCCCTCGGCGCCCAGGGCGGCCTTGGCGAAATCGGTGGCCATGGAGAAGCAGTACACGGTGCCGTTGTCGCGGACGGGCAGGATGGCGCTCATCTCGCAGGCGGGGACGTTGACGATCAGGATGGAGACGTCATACTCCTTGCCGCCGTTGACGGCCAGAGACTTCTCCAGCACGTCCACGGGCTCGGTGGCGGAGCCCACGATGGCGTGGTGGCACAGGTGCATGCTCTTGAGGAGGTCGGCGTCCTCCTGGCTGATCACCAGGGCGACCACATTACCGGTGGGGCCCACCCGCTTCATGGCCTCATAGCAGCAGAGCATGCCGCCCTTGCCGGCGCCGCCCAGGATCAGCACGGAGTCGCCGGGCCGGACCAGCTTGGCGGTCTGGGCGGGCGCGCCGGCCACGTCCAGGGCGGCCAGGGCCAGCTCCTCGCTCATGTCGTCGGGCAGCTTGGCATAGAGGCCGCTCTCGAAGAGGATGGCCTGGGCCTCCACGTCCACGCGGTCGATCTCAGGGTGGATGGCCTTGATCTTATCGATCTTCAGCGGGGTCAGGGACAGGGAGACCAGAGAGGCGATCTTGTCGCCCACCTTCAGGTCGATCTTGCCCTCCAGGTCCTCGCCGATGGCCTTGACGGTACCGATGAACATGCCGCCGGAACCGGTGACCGGGTTCTGCATCTTGCCCCGCTCGTTCACGATGTCCAGGATCATCTGCTCGGTCTTCTTCAGGTCTTTGTCGCAGGCGTTATAGATCTGCGTGAAAGAGGCGGAGTCGATATTCAGGGCGGAGACGTCGCACAGGATCTCGTTGGAATAGATCTCGTCCATGTTGTTGTCGATCTTCTTGGCCGCCTGGGTCAGAAGGCCCTTGGGCTCGATGACGCGGTGGACGCCGTACTTGTTGCCTTTTTTCTGCATAGTCTTGACCTCCATAGATTTCTCTCGGGGACCACGGGATCGGTTTGGTCGTTGGGTATGGGATGTGGGATCTGGAATTGGAATTTGGAATTGGATGGTTGAGAATTGTGTGTGTGGGAAATGGTTTGGGAATGGTCGGTATAGAGCCGCGGGTCCAGCCGGGTCCCCTTCCTGCCGGTCCGCGCTCCGAAGTCAGCTCCTTGCTCTGCGAAGGAGCGGACGCTCAAAGTATGTACGTCCTCAGTCCAGGCTGAGGATCTTACGGGCCTCTGCGGGAGTGGCCACAGGACGGCCCAGCAGGCCGGCCAGGTCCACCACTCTCTGGACCAGCTCGCCGTTGGACTTTGCGAGGACGCCCTTGGAGAGGTAGACGGTATCTTCAAAGCCCACGCGGACGTTGCCGCCCATGGGGATGGCCGCGGCGGCCAGCTCGAAGGCGTACCGGCCGATGCCGGTGGCGGTCCAGGTGGAGCCGGCGGGGATGGCGTTCACCAGCCACTGGAGGTTGCCGGCGGTGGCGGGGGTACATCCGGACACGCCCAGCACGAAATTGAACTGCATGGGATCCCCGGGCACCAGGCCCTTCTTGGCCATCTTCAGGACCGTGTCCAGATGGCCCATCTCGAAGCACTCGTACTCCGGCTTGATCTTGTTCTCCAGCATCCGCTTGCCGAAGGCCCGCATGGTGGGCATATCGTTGACGAACACGTCGTCGCCGAAGTTGCAGGTGCCACAGTCCAGCGTGGCCATCTCGGGGAAGAGCTCGGTGGGCTGGAGCCGCTCCTCCGCGGTCATGCCCACGGCGCCGCCGGTGGAGGGGATGAGGATGACCCCGGGACAGGCCGCCCGGATGGCGTCCATCACCACCCGGAACCGCTCCCGGTCCTGGGTGGGAGTGCCGTCATCCCAGCGGACGTGGACGTGGATGACCGCCGCGCCGGCATCATAGGCGCTCTTGGCCTCCCGGACCATCTCGTCTACCGTGTAGGGGACGGCGGGGTTGTTCTCCTTGGTGACTTCCGCGCCGCAGATAGCGGCAGTGATGATCAGCTTTTCCATGTCACCCTCCTGACTCTCAGTGTTCCTTGCGCATCTTGTCCTTGGGCACCACGCAGGTACCGGAGGCCCGGCAGACCACGATGGGCTCTTCCAGCACGTCGGCGGCGGAGTCGTTGATGTCGGGGCGGGAGACGATCACCTTACGGGCCTCGAACTCCATCTTGCGGGAGGTGTTGCCGATCTTGGTGATCTTGCCCTCGGCCTCGATGTAGTCGCCGGCGTACACGGGCGCCAGGAACTCCACATTGTCGTAGGCGCAGAACAGGCCCTCGTCGCCATCGCAGATGATGAGGAGCTCGGTGGCCACGTCCCCGAACAGGTGGACCATATGGGCGCCGTCCACCAGGTTGCCGCCGTAGTGGGCATCCTTCGCGCTCATGCGGAGACGGAGCAGGGATCTGATCTCTTCCATACTTTTTTCCTCCCTAAAAAATTTTGTCTGTGTCGGTGGGCGGATCCGGACCGGTGGACCGCCGCCTCTCCGGACTGATGCCGTCGGACAAGGCTACCTGCCGTCAGGAGAGGAGGGGCCCGCCCTCCCGGATGCGCCGCAAAACAAAAAGCGCTGCTCAACTTCGCCCTCCGGCGGAGTTGAACAGCGCTTCATGACGGTGAAAAAAACGCTACTCACGCCGGACAGGATGGACCCTCGCGACGTGAATAGCGCTTCATGACATCATGACACTCCGTATGCACTGAGCATACGGCGCAGAGGCAGTTCCATGCAGCGTCCCTACCTCTTCGGCGGTGGTCCCATTCACGCCACGCATCAGACCTGCCAATCCTTTGCATCATGACGCTACCTGGCGCACCGCGCCTCTATTCACCCATATGTGACCTCTTGTTAGGTACTTTTAACAAGTCCTATTATAGCATCTTTCTTCGATTTGTCAACTATTTTTTGAGAAGATCTCCATGAGCTCCGGTTCCAGGTCCAGGAGCCTGCAGACTCTAAGGGCATCCCTGGGACAGGGCTCCCCCGGTTCGGCCTCGACGAGGTGGTAATCCATGAGGCGGGAGAGCCGGTCCAGAGGGGCCTCGCCCTTGCGGATGGCGGCGGTGTCCAGGGCCCCCAGCCCCGCCACGCGGTAGTGCCGCCGGGCCGCCTCAGAGACCCCGTCATAGTGGGTGGTCATCAGGGCCACGCAGTCGAGACGGTCGAGGTATTCCACCAGCGCTCTGGCCAGGGCCGCCCCCTCCTGGGGATTGGTGCCCCGGGCGAACTCGTCCAGCGCCACATAGAAGAACTTCCCCTTCTCCTCCCGGAGCACATCTCCCAGGGCGGCCACCTCTGCCCCGAAGGAGCTCAAGCCCTGTTCTACCGACTGCCGGTCGGTGCAGATGAGGGACACGCTGTCGAAGAGGGGCGTGGAGAAGCTGCCTGCGAAGGTGAAATACCCGGTCTGGGTCAGGAGGATGCCCAGGGTCACGCTCTTCATGGACACGCTCTTGCCGCCCATGTTGGCCCCCGTGATGACGGTGGCCCCCCGCTCCAGGGTGATGGATACGGGGGTGAAGCTCCCGCCCCGCTCCTGGAGGTGTTCAGCCACCTCGGGCTGCACCAGATCCACCGCCTCGACCCGGATGTCCCCCGTCACCTGGGGACGGCAGCAGTAGAACCGCCGGGCCAGCTTGGCCTTGGCCAGCAACAGGTCCAGCCTCCCGATGGCGTCCATGGCCTCCAGGAAGGCATCCTTCTCCCGGATGAGGGCCATGGTCAGCCGCTTCCGGGCCTCCAGCTCCAGCCGGTCCTCCTTGAGCACCAATTCCCTGCGCCGGGCCATCAGGTCCTTCTGCCCCTTCTTCTCCGTCTGACGCAGAGCGTTCTCCACCAGGGCCTTTTCCTCCCGGACCCGTTCCAGCGCAGGCTCGAAGGCGACTTCCACCGAGAAGGCGGGCAGCCGCCGTCCGCTGGGGTCCAGCAGGGCCAGAGCCTTGTCCATGCTCCGGATCGTCAGTCCCTCCAGAGGCCGGATCTGAGCGTAGGCCTGGGCGAGCCGCTCCAGGTGGATGAGGAAATGTTTCACTTCGAAGAGCTCCACCTCGTCCATGGGGGCGCTGGTGGGCCGTTTGAGAGAGTTGCGGATGTCGTGGAACTCGGAGAGGATATGGATCAGCGCGTCGGTCCGGCTCCCGTCCCGGTCCATCTCCTCCCGGAGCTGCTCCACCCGGGAGAGCTCCGCCTCCAGGGCGTCCTTCTCTCCCGGACCGTACCAGTGGGGCGACCGCACCAGAGCGTGTCCGAAGGGCGAGGCGGGCTCCATCCGCGCCATGACCCAGCTGTATCCCGTATCTTCCTTGAGCTGCGCGTTCAGTTTCATAGTCGATCACCTCAAAAGCGTTATATGTCTATTCCCCGTTCTCGTCACTCGTCCTCTGCGCGGACGTCCACCACGGGCACCTCCACGGCCTCCCGGAGCGCGGACAGGAGGGCGGGCCCGTCCAGGTGCTTGCCATAGGCCGACCAGGGGTTCGCGGTCACAGCGGAGATGGTGAGGGACTGCCGCACCAGCAGCTCGCCGCCGCAGCGCTGGAAGAGCTCCATGGCCGCCCGGTCCATCAGGAAGTGGGTGGCGTCCGGCGCGGCCACCACGATGGGGGCCCCCCGGCGGGCCAGGGTCCGCAGCAGGGGCCCGGTGACGCCGCCCCCCACCCAGAGCACGCACTTCTCCCGGGGCAGCTCCTGCCAGTTGGGCGTACCGCCCTCCTGGAGGGGCAGCTCCAGCGCCTCTCCGGACAGGGTGAAGAGGGCATAGCGGTCCGCCCCCGCCAGAGCGGTCCGGAGCCCGGCCTCCTCCGGCTCCCGGGTGGCGAAGAGGCCGCAGGTATGGGCGGTCTCCCCCACGATGGCGGGGATCCCCCCGTCCATGGAGGCGCCCACGCACAGGATGGCGCAGGCCCCGGGCTCCGCCCCAGCCAGGGACTTCCGCCCCGCGGCCCCGTCGATGAGCACCCGCTCCGCCCCCATGGCCCGGAACCGCCGGGAGAGAGGGGCCAGCTGCCCCACCGCCGAGGGGCCCGCCAGCTGGATGTACCCGTCGGACAGGGCCCGGAAGATCCCCACCACCCCCAGCGGGGTCATCACGTCGGTGAGCCCTTCCACCACCAGCGTGGTGTCGCACAGGGGGAGCATCCCCCGCGCCGTGGCGAAGAGGGTGCCGGAGGGCACCCAGATCTCCGGCTTCTCGGTGCCGGTCACCACGTCAGTCCGCTCTCCGTCCCGGCCCACCGAGGTCATGGCCAGGACCTCTCCCTCCAGCTCTCGGATGAGCCGGCACATGGCGGTGGTCTTCCCCGCGTTCTTGCACAGGCCGATGAATGTGACGGTGGGCGCGTCCCCCACCAGGGGGGCGAGCAGCTTCGTCATGGCGTTTCCTCCTTGTCTTCTATCCCTATCCCAGACCATTCGTCAAACCGGCAGATCTTCGCCCCTCCCGCGGGCACAGATCTGTTCTGATCCCCATTATGGGTGGGACTTTCGGAATTGTCAATGCCCTCTCCGTCCCTTCCCCGGGCGGCGAAGGGCCCGTCCACGGCTGGAGCCCTTCTGCCCGAAGCCCTCCCGTCCCCCGGAAAAACTTGTTTTTTCCCGTCCCCCGGGCTATAATAGATCCAGTTCGAGCCGCCGGCCCCCTTCCCCGCCTGCGGCGCACAGAAGGAGTTTGATGACCATGGTCACACTTGCCCAGAGACTGGAAGAGCTCCGCACCGAGGCGGGCCTCAGCCGCCCGGCCCTGGCCGCCGCCCTCGGCTTCCCCAAGGGCTCCATCGAGAAGTTCGAGACCGGCCGCCAGACCCCCACCAAGGAGCAGCAGGAGCGCATCGCCGGCCACTTCGGCGTGTCCCTCTTCTACCTCCGGGGGGAGAGCGGCGACCGTACCCGGATGGACGACTGGATGAGCGGCGCCTACCGGGAGGAGGAGCCGGGGCATGTCCCCACCCCCGCCCGGCAGCCCAGGCCCAAGGCCCCCGCTCCGGAGCCCGCCTCCGGCGGGCAGTCCACCGTGCTGGACGCCATGCTCTCCGGCAGCCAGTTCCGCTCTCTCCTCCGCTCGGTGGTGCTGGATGTGCTCAGCTCCCCTGAAGGGCAGGAGCTGGTGGCCAGGGTGGTGCGGAAGGAGCTCTCTAACCGCCGTTGACCGGAGCTTTCCGGCCGTCCCTCCATCCAGGTGAGAAGGGGCCCCGCCCGCAGCACATGCGGGCGGGGCCCCGCAGCGTGTCAAAAAAGTCCAAATGGACTTTTTTGACACG
>DWZK01000105.1 GCA_019117605.1 Candidatus Intestinimonas stercoravium
TGGCGCCGGTGGGGGCGGGCTGGCCCTCCATCCGCCACAGCACGGTGGCCAGCATGGCACGGCTCATGGGCACGCTGGGGCCGAAGGTGGTCTCGGAGGTGCCGTTGAAGTAGCCCTCTCCGGTCACATACTCGATGGCCTCAGAGGCCCAGTGGCCGGCGGGCACATCGGTGAACACGCCGGGGGCCAGCGGGGTCTCGGGCTCGTCGATGTCGGTATCGCCGTCGGTGTCGCCGCTGCTGCTGGAGCCGCCGCTCTCGCCGGGACGGGTCACCACAGTGGAGGAGTTCTCCGGGTCGCGGTCCTCGTCCACATCGGGCTCCTCAGGCTCCTCGGGCTCGTCCGCGGTCCAGCCGGCATACAGGGTGATGTCGGCGGTGACGATGGACTCGAAGTCATAGGCCTCGGTGCAGTCCGCATCGGTGTACCAGCCGTCGAAGGTGTAGCCATCCTTGGTGGGATCGGCGGGCTCGGCGGCCTTGCCGCCCGCGTCCACGGTCTGAGGCTCCACAGCGGTGCCGCCCATGGAGTCGAAGGTCACGGTGTAGGTCCGCACGGCATTGGTGGCGGCGATCGTGCCGGTGACAGGCTCGGTCACAACAGACGCCTCGCCCTTGGCGAGGGCCACGGTGAAGGTGAAGCTGCCGTCCACGCCGTCGGGGGCCTCCTCCGTGCCGGCCACCGCGGGAACGATGCTCTGGATGGTGATGTCCGCCTCGGTCACGGTCACGCCGGTGCCGATCAGATCGGAGTTGAGCTTGCCGGTGAGCCAGGTCTTCACAGCGGCCTCGTCGTTGGCAGTGCTCTGGGCCACGGTGTAGGAGCCGGACTCCACCACGGCCTTGGCGGCCGCCACCGCATCCTGGTCCCCGGTGTCGGGGGCGGTGAACTGGATCTCATAGGTGTGGCTGGTCGCGCCGTCCTCGGAGGTGACCAGGATCTGGATGCTGCGGACAGAGGCGCTGTCCGTGCCGGTGGACAGGACGGGCCCGATCACAGTGGCCGACTCGTTGTTGCCGCTGGTCTCCACGGTGACTTCGGGCAGGGCGTTGTCCGAGAGCTCGTAGGTATAGGTGTAGGTGTCGGAAGCGAAGCCCTCCAGAGGCTCGCCGTCCAGGTAGATGTTCGCCAGCGCGGCCTCGCCGCTGATGTCGTCCACGTTCTTGTCGTAGGCGCGGATCTCGCTGATGCCGATGGCCATGCCCTCCTGGTTCTCCATCACCAGACGGATGGCGCAGGTCTGCACGGCGTCGAAGGTGTAGGTGGTGACGCCCTCCAGCTGGGGCTCGCCCTGGACGGTCACCTGGTCCTCCACGTCGGCCCAGTTGGCGTCGTCGGCCAGGAAGTGGTCGGAGTCCAGGTCGTCGATGGGGTCCTGGGGCAGGTCGTCCTGGATGAAGTCCTCGCCCACGTAGTACTGGATCTGCACGCTGGCGGGGGCGGTGGTGCCGAAGTCATGGAAATAGTACACGTCCAGCCGGTCCAGGGTCTTCTCGGTCACGTCCTCGTAGCCGAAGACCACGCCCACATAGTCGCCCGGGCGGGGATCGCTGACCCAGTTGCTCCAGATGCTCTTGGGCGTCTGGGTCTCGTCCTGGGTGATCTGGTTGTCATAGATATTGCCCACGGAGTCCAGAGGGGAGCCCGCCAGATTGCTGAAGGAGGCGAAGGGCAGGGGCAGATAGAAGCCGTTGCGGTAGGCGATGAAGCTGTCGTTCTCGTTATAGCTGCCCTGGTCGGAGACGCGCACGACCATCTGGGTCGGCATGCCGTCCACCTCGCCGGACACGGTGACTACGGCGCCGGCCTCGGTGAACATATCCTGGGTGCACTCCTCCCAGGTGATGGGGCGCTGGTCCATGGTGCCGTCGCTGTAGTAGACGTTGGCGCGGGCGGGCAGGGTGGGGATGAAGCGGACGGGGATGGCGGTGGAGAACTGCTGCACGCCCACCACGCCCTTGACCACCACAGTGGCGGTGGGCCGCAGGGCCTGACCGGCCACGGTGCCCTTGACGGTGAAGACGCCGTAGTCCGCATAATCGCTCTCGGGGATCTCGTCCCAGACCACGTCCACATCCTTGGCCAGGCCCTTGTCGAAGGTGGCCATGATGCGGCTGGGCAGCTCGGGCGCCACGCCCTTGTCGGTGGTGACGTTGACCTGCTCATAGCCGATGATGGTCTTGTTCTCGGTAGTGGCCTCTACCGTGACGGTCAGAGGCGCGCTCTCCACGGTCACGTCCTGATAGGTGACCCGGGCGGTGAGGGTGGTCTCGCCCGCGTTGTAGGCATAGACCTGGCCGTCGTGCACCTGGATGATGTCCTCATCCCCCACGATGTAGGTCACGTCGATGACGTCGTCGGACAGGACGGTGCCGTCCTGCAGCATGGCGGTCAGATCCACCGTCTTGACGTCATCCTCGGTCAGGGCGCTGCCGCCCTCGATGGACACCTCCACCTGGTCCAGGACAGGGGCGGCCACCTGGAAGAAGATGGAGTAGGTGGCGGTGGTCTCGCCGTCCTCGGCGGTCACCAGGATGGTGGCGGAGCGGCCGGGGCCCATGGCGGGGATCACATACACGGAGCCGTTCTCCGCGGCGGCGGCGGTGATCTCGGGCACATCCGCGCCGTAGGGGATCTCCACAGTGTAGTTATAGGTGGCGGGGTCGAAGCCCTCCAGAGCCTCGCCGCCGATCTGGATGCCCTCCAGCTGAGCCACGGAGGAGACGTCCAGCTTGATCTGGTTGGAATAGACGTGGACCTCGCCCACGCCGGTGGACTTCCGGGCGGCGTTGTCGAACTTCCAGCGGATGAACTTGGCGTTCACCGGCGTGTCGGAGAAGTCGAAGACCACTTCCGCCGTGGCCAGGCCGTCCATGCTGCCGTCCACGGCGTCCAGCTCGTCGCCGGTCTTGCTGGCGATGTCGGTCCACTTTTCCCCGTCGTTGCTGTACTGGATGGTCAGGGTGTCGGGGAGGCTCATGGCGCCGTCGGTGGCGTTGTTCCAGATGTCGATGCCCACCTTGCCGATCTGGGCGGCTTCTTCCAGCTCCAGCTGGCACCACTCGGTGACCTCACCGTGGTTCCAGGGGATCCAGCGCTCGCCGGCGGGGCCGCCGCTGTGATAGACCGCGCCGTTGTTGATGGCCTCCACCGGGTCGCCGCTGTTGATATAGGAGGCGGTGGGGATGGGATAGGTGCCGTCGCGCTGGGCGATGTCCACATCGTAGACCACTTCGCTCTCCCGCACCTCGATCACGGCCCTGGCCGGGTCGGAGAAGCCCTCCACGGAGCCCTCCACGGTGACGGTGCCGGCGGCGGCCACGTCGGCGTCGGTGAGGGTGCGCTCCCAGATGACGGGCAGCTGGGTGGTGTCGCCGGTGTTGTAGACGGCGGTCACCGTCTCGGGCAGCGCGGGCACGGTGCCCACGGCGGTGACGATGTACGCGTCCCGCAGGCCCAGGTACTCGGCGACCACCACGGTGACGGAGACGCGGTCCCCGGTCTCCACCACGGTGCCGGAGGTGGTGAACATGCCGCCCTCGGCCAGCAGGGAGCCGTCGATCTCATCCCAGGAGATGGCCATGTCTTCCTTGCTGCCGTTGCTGTAGACGGCGGTCACGGTGGCGGGCAGCTCGGGCTGGGTGCCCACAGAGGTCACCACTTCGGGCAGGGCCTCGTAGCCCAGCAGCTGGGAGCCGCTCTCGTCGGTGGTGGTGAACACGGTGACGCTGTCGCTGGTCAGTCCGGCGGAGCTGGCGGTGATGGAGATGCTGCCGGCCGTATCGGTGGACTGGACGATCAGCATGGCCTTGCCGCTGAAGGCCTTGCGCTTGTTGTCCTTATAGCGCTCGTCCACGGCGGTCTGGTCGCCGTTGTCCACGCCGGCGATGACGCCGTTGCCGGACACCTGGAAGTTCACCAGATCATCGGCGGTGGGCACCAGGTCGCCGTCCTCGTCCAGGACCTCCACCAGGATATAGGAGAGATCCTCGCCGTCGGCGGTGATGATCTCGCGGTCGGGGGTGAGGCGGATCTGGGCGGGCTCGCCGGAGGTGCGGATCACGTCGGTGGCGATCACGTTGTCGTCCTCGTCATAGGCCACGGCCTTCAGCTCGCCGGGCTCGTAGGGGACCATCCACTGGAGGTAGATGTGCCCGTCCTTCTCCTGATAGGGGCGGCCGTCCTCGGTCTCCAGCTGGTCGAAGTCCTGGCGGCCCAGGGACTCGCCGTTGAGGAAGAGCTCCACGGAGGGGGCGTTGGAGTAAGCCTGCACGGCGATCTCGCTGTCGGCGTTCCGGATGTCATAGCCGGCGTCGCCCTCCCAGTTCCAGTGGGGCAGCAGATGGACCATGGGGTCCTCCTCCACGCTGGTCCACACGCTCTGGTACATATAGAAGGCGTCCTTGGGGATGCCGGCGGTGTCTACCGCGCCGAAATAGGAGCTCTTGGAGGGCCAGGAGCCCAGGGGGCTGGGCTCGCCGATGTAGTCGAAGCCGGTCCACATGAACTCGCCCAGGATCCACTTGCGGTCCCGGTTCATCTGCCAGGCGTGCTCCATGGAAGAGCCCCAGCCCACGGTGTTGCCGTCGTCATAGCTGCTGATGATGTGCTTGTTGTTGTCCCTGTAGTAGTAGCCGCGGGAGCGCACGGCGGAGGAGGTCTCGCTGCCGATGATGACCCAGTCGGGATACTCCACATGGGCCTGGTCGTAGGAGGGGTTGCTGCCGTTCTCGCCGTAGTTGAAGCCGGCGATGTCGGGCACATCGGCCACCCGCTTCATATAGCTGTCGCTGAAGCTGCCGATGAAGTTGTTGAAGCCCTGGAAGGTGGGACGGGTCTCGTCCACTTCCTTGACCCAGCTGTTGAGCTTCTTGGCGGTCTCCACAGAAGCGCTCACGATCTCGTTGCCCAGGGACCACATGATGACGCAGGGGTCGTTCTTGCCCCGCTCCACCATGTTCTTGATGTCGAACTCGGCCCAGGTCTCGCCGGGCTCGGCGTCGGGGTGGGTGGACACCTGATCAAAGAAGCGGTGATAGTCATAGGTCCGCTTGGCGGCCTCCCAGCAGTCGAAGGCCTCGTCGATGACCATCAGGCCCAGACGGTCACAGATCTCCAGCAGCTCGTCGGCCGCGGGGTTGTGGGTCACGCGGATGGCGTTGACCCCCATCTCCTTCATCGTCTCCATCTGGCGCTCGATGGCCCGGTAGTTGGCCACCGCGCCCAGGGCGCCCTGGTCGTGGTGCATGCACACGCCGTTGAGCTTCATATACTCGCCGTTGAGATAGAAGCCGTCGTTGTTGGTCACCTCGATCCAGCGGAAGCCGAAGGTGGTGGAGTAGGTGTCCACCACTTCGCCGTCCACAGTGACGGTGGTCTCCATGGTGTAGAGGTTGGGGTCATCCACGCTCCAAAGCGCGGGCTGATCGGTGGTGATGTCCTGGTCGAACTCCACGGTCTCGCCCACGGCGATGGTCTGAGGCTCGGTGGAGGCGCTCTCGGCGAAGATGTTGCCCTCCGCGTCCAGGATGGTGGAGGTCACCACCGCGCTCACGTCTTCCGTGCCCTCGTTCTCCACCTCGGTCTTCACATTGACCGCGGCCCGGCCGGCGGCGTATTCGTTCTCCAGGTCGGGGGTGGTGACGTAGGTGCCGTACCGGGCCACATGGACCGGATCGGTCACCACCATCTTCACGTTGCGGTAGATGCCGCTGCCCGAGTACCAGCGGCTGCTGGGCAGCTGGTTGTTCACCCGCACGGCAATGACGTTCTCAGTCACGCCGTCGGCCACCACCAGATCGGTGATGTCATAGGCGAAGGGAGAGTAGCCATAGGGATAGTTGCCCACCAGCTGACCGTTGACATAGGTGGTGCTGTCCATGTACACGCCGCCGAACTCGATGGAGATGTTCTTTCCAGCCATGTCGGCGGGCAGGACGAAGGTCTTGCGGTACCAGCCCACGCCGCCGGGCAGGGCGCCGCTGTTCACATCTACATCCTGGGTGAAGTCCTGCTCGATGCTGTAGTCGTGGGGCAGGTCCAGCTCGCGCCAGTCGCTGTCGTCATAGTTCCTGGCCTCCGCGCCGCTGGCGTCGCCCAGGTTGAATCTCCAGTCGGGGTTGAAATTGATGACTTCTCTGCCCGACTGGCTGCTGGCCGTCAGAAGTTCCTCTTCCTGTACGGGCGCGGGCTCGGCCTCCGCCGCCATCGCCGCGGAGGGGACCATACCGGCACACATGGCCAGCGCCAACAATACAGACACTGCTCGTTGATGTCTCATTCTCTTCCCTCTTTTCGATGGATGTGTTTGACGCAACTGCTGGGGTCGATCGATATGCTGTCTCCTCGCCTCCTCCCTGACAGATAACACAGGTATCAGCTTATCTATGATGAGACCGGGCGAAGCCGCGCGCCTCCCGCAGCGGGCAGGGCGGTCCGGGCTCTCCCCGGATCGACACAGCACCGCTGCGCGGTGGGAAAGGGGCCTCGCTCGATAACATCCCCCTTTGATACATCCATATCTCAATAAAAGACGCGCCAGTGATGAGAAAAGTTTGCACGGCAAAAAATTTTTTTATCCCGGATGGGACCTGAAGTTACCGCTATATTTGTATAAAACGCAGATATGTCTCGCCTATTCGGAGAGCAATATAGCAAGATCGCACACATAAGTCAAGAATTTTACTAAAATTTTTAGACCGACAGGAGGACGGCCTGCGTCTGCCGCCCGCCCTCCAGATGAAAAAAGCTCCGGGACGCCGCTTCCCGGAGCTTGGACCCGCCGGGCCGCTGTAGGCGGAGCGCTTCCGATCTCTGTGAGTCCATGGAGCCCCCCAGCAAGCCCCTGGAACGCAAAAAAAAGACACGGCCCAAAGCCGTGTCTTTTCTGGTGGACGATACAGGACTTGAACCTGTGACCTCCCGCACGTCAAGCGGATGCTCATACCAGCTGAGCTAATCGTCCATATCCCCGAGGGACGGAAATCATGATACCATATATCCGGGGCCATGTCAAGAAAAATTTCGGGGGAGGAAGAGCGCTGTTCAAGGCGGCGGAAAGCTGATATACTGAGGCATCGGGAAATAATAGAGAGCGGCGCTCCGAGACGGCGCTCCGGGAGGTATCGGGATATGGGGATGGAAGGACAGACAGTGCTCATCACAGGGGCCGGCCGGGGCATCGGCGCGGAGCTGGCCCGGACTTTCGCCGGCGCGGGCTGCCGGGTGGCGGTGAACTACAGCCGCTCCCGGGAGAGGGCCCTGGCGCTGGTGGAAGAGCTGCGGGGCATGGGGGCGGAGGCGGTCGCCGTCCAGGCGGACGTGTCCGACCCGGCACAGGTCCGGGAGATGGTTGACAATGTGTTGGACAATTTTTGTCAACTTGACATTTTGATATGCAATGCGGGAGTGGCCTGGAGGGGACTCCTCCGGGATATGGGGGACGGGGACTGGGAGCGGCTCCGGGGCGTGGACCTGGACGGGGTCTTCTACTGCTGCCGGGAGGCGTACCGGCACATGGTGGCCCGGAAGCAGGGGAGGATCCTCACCATCTCCTCCATGTGGGGCCGGTCCGGGGCCTCCTGCGAGGCGGCCTATTCGGCGGTGAAAGCGGGGGTCATCGGCCTGACCAAGGCCCTGGCACAGGAGCTGGGGCCCTCCGGGATCACGGTGAACTGCATCGCCCCCGGGGTCATCGACACGGAGATGAACGGGGATCTCACTGCGGAGGACCTGTCCGCCCTGGCCGAGGAGACGCCTGTGGGCCGGCTGGGGACCCCCTCGGACGTGGCGGCGGCGGCCCTCTTCCTGGCCTCTCCCCAGGCGCGCTTCATCACCGGACAGGTGCTCGGGGTGGACGGCGGCTTCCTCTCCTAGGCCGGACACAAGGAAGATATTCCCTATTTTGTGGCCGCGATCTGAACAAACTGTGAATAACGCCGGAGAAGCAGTGGCTATCGGCCTCCTGCTTGTAGGGATCGACGGTTGACAATTTTGGCTCGTACGGCTTATAATTGTCAACAACCTAAAGGAGGTCTTTGCAATGAAAATGAACCGCATCCTGTCCCTTGCGCTTGCGGGAGCCATGGGCATGTCCCTGCTGGCCGGCTGCTCCAGCTCCGGCTCCGGCGAGTCTTCCGCCCCCGAGTCCACCGCCCCCGCGGAGAGCGGCGCTGTGGAAGAGAGCACCGCCCCCACCGGCGCGGCCTTCAAGCTGGGCGGCACCGGCCCCCTGACCGGCGACGCCTCCATCTATGGCCTGGCCGCCTACCACGGCGCCCAGATCGCCGTGGATGAGATCAACGCTGAGGGCGGCGCCATCCAGTTCGACCTGCGCTATGAGGACGACGTGAACGTGGCCGAGACCGCCGTCAACGCCTACAACACCCTGAAGGAGTGGGGGATGCAGATCTCCCTGGGCTCCGTCACCTCCACCCCCGGCGTGAGCACTTCCGCCCTGAACTTCGAGGACCGGATCTTCGCCCTAACCCCCTCCGCCTCCTCCCCCTCTGTCATCGCGGACAAGGACAACGTGTTCCAGATGTGCTTCACCGATGACAACCAGGGCTCCGCCTCCGCCCAGTACATCTACGACCAGGGCCTGGGCGAGAACATCTTCATCATCTGGAAGAACGACGACGTGTACTCCACCGGCATCCGCGACCAGTTCGTGGCCAAGGCCGATGAGCTGGGGCTGACCGTGGCGGGCGAGGCCACCTTCACCACGGACACCTCCACCGACTTCACCGTCCAGCTGACCCAGGCCCAGGAGGCCGGGGCCGACCTGATCTTCCTGCCCATCTACTACACCCCCGCCTCCATGATCCTGACCCAGGCCGACCAGATGGGCTATGCGCCCGAGTTCTTCGGCGTGGACGGCATGGACGGCATCCTCACCGTGGAGGGCTTCGACACCTCTCTGGCCGAGGGCGTCATGCTGCTGACCCCCTTCAACGCCGACGCCACCGACGAGGCCACCGTCAGCTTCGTGACCAAGTACCAGAAGGAGTACGGCGAGACCCCCAACCAGTTCGCCGCCGACGCCTATGACTGCGTCTACGCCTACAAGCAGGCCCTGGAGGCCGCCGGCTGCACCCCCGACATGAGCGCCGAGGAGATCTGCGACGCCCTGATCGAGGTGTTCCCCACCATCACCTTCAACGGCCTCACCGGCGACGGCGAGGGCATCACCTGGGACTCCACCGGCGCGGTGTCCAAGAGCCCCAAGGGCATGATCATCCAGGACGGCGCTTATGTGGGCATGGACTGAGCCTCTGCCCCTGTGAGGCCGTCCGAGCGGTGAGCCCGCTGTGACAGGGCCGCCGGACCGCCGGCGGCCCTCCTTTGATAAGAGAGAAAACGCAAGTGGACGCTTGAGGCCGGGCAACGGTATGGCCATTGCCCGGCCTCAAGCATCCAGCGCGAAAGAGGTGTATCATGGTCTTCCTGAACTATCTCATCAGCGGCATCGGCCTGGGCAGCATCTACGCCATCATCGCCCTGGGCTATACCATGGTGTACGGCATCGCCAAGATGCTCAACTTCGCCCACGGCGATGTGATCATGGTGGGGGCCTATGTCTGCTTCTTCGCCATGAGCGGTCTGGGGGGCGGCAGCCTCCCCGCCTTCGTCCCGCCCCTGGCGGGCACCCTCCTGGCGATGGTGGTATGCACCGTCCTGGGCGTGGTGATCGAGCGCCTGGCCTACAAGCCCCTGCGGCAGGCCGGGTCCCTGGCGGTGCTGATCACCGCCATCGGCGTGAGCTACTTCCTCCAGAACGCCGCCCAGCTCCTCTGGTCCTCCAGCCCCAAGATGTTCACCCCCGTGGTGAGCCGGGATCTCCAGGTGCCCCTGCCCGGGGGCTCCTCCATCTCCGTGCTCACCATCCTCACCGTGGCGGTGTGCGTGATCATCATGCTCTTCCTCACCTGGTTCACCGGCCGCACCAAGATGGGCAAGGCCATGCGGGCCTGCTCGGAGAACAAGGCGGCGGCCCAGCTCATGGGCATCGACGTGAACAAGACCATCTCCATGACCTTCGCCATCGGCTCCGCCCTGGCGGCGATCGCGGGGGTGCTCTACCTGTCCGCCTACCCCAGCCTGGTGCCCACCACCGGCTCTCTCCCCGGCATCAAGGCTTTCACCGCCGCCGTGTTTGGCGGCATCGGCTCGATCCCCGGCGCCCTGCTGGGGGGCCTGCTGCTGGGGGTCATCGAGATCTTCGCCGGGGCGTACATCTCCACCCAGCTCTCCACCGCCATCGTCTTCGGCGTGCTGATCGTGGTGCTGCTGGTGAAGCCCGCCGGCCTGCTGGGCAAGGTCGTGCGGGAGAAAGTGTGAGGTGGAGAAGATGAAACGACTTGGACAGATGAAGCGCTCTACCCGCACCAGCCTCTTCACATACGCCCTGGTGATCGCGGCCTTCGTGATCGTGCAGCTCGTGCGTACCTTCAAAGAGGGGGGCGTGGGCTCCGTGCTGGAGGGCCAGCTGATCCCCATCTGCGCGTACATCGTCATGGCTCTGTCCCTGAACCTGGTGGTGGGCGTGTCCGGCGAGCTGAGCCTGGGCCACGCCGGCTTCATGAGCATCGGCGCCTTCGCCGGGTCTGCCGTGGCCCTGGGCCTCCAGAGCAGCCTGGGCTCCGCCCCCCTGCGCCTGGCGGTGGCCATGGTGGCCGGGGCGGCGGTGGCCGCCCTGCTGGGCTTCCTCATCGGCATCCCGGTGCTCCGCCTCAACGGCGACTACCTGGCCATCGTCACCCTGGCCTTCGGCGAGATCATCAAGAGCATCGTCACCAACATCTACCTGGGCGTGGACGAGGACGGCCTCCAGTTCAGCTTCCTGAGCAACACCAACCAGCTGGGCGAGGGGGGCGTGGAGCTCATCCGGGGCCCCATGGGGGTGATGCACTCCCAGCGGATCTCCTCCTTCGTGGCCGGCTTCGTGCTGGTGCTGGTGGCCCTGGTGGTGATCTTCAACCTGGTCAACAGCCGCACCGGACGGGCCATCATGGCCGCCCGGGACAACCGCATCGCCGCGGAGAGCGTGGGCATCAGCGTCACCAAGTACAAGATGATCGCCTTCGTGGTCTCCGCCGCCCTGGCCGGGGCCGCGGGCACCCTGTACGGGTGCAGCCAGACCACCTTCGTGGCCACCAAATTCGACTTCAACACCTCCATCCTGATCCTGGTGTTCGTGGTGCTGGGCGGCCTGGGCAACATGTGGGGCTCCGTGATCGCGGCCACCGCCCTCACCATCCTGCCTGAGGCCCTGCGCCAGTTCTCCGACTACCGGATGCTGGTGTACGCCATCGTGCTCATCCTGGTGATGCTGGCCACCCACGACCCCACCCTGCGGGGCTTCTTCGACCGGCTCCGGGGGAAGGCCGTCCGCGGGCTGGACACCGCCTCGATCCGGCGGGGCGGCAAGACAGAGAAGGGAGGCGACGCGCGGTGAGCAGACCCAAGCGCCCGGAGACCAAACTGGTCACCGTCCCCAGCCCCAACAAGATCCCCGAGCGGGACATCGACAAGACGCCCATCCTGGAGTGCCAGCACCTGGGCATCGACTTCGGCGGCCTCACCGCCGTCAACGAGTTCAACATGGCCATCGGCCGCACCGAGATCGCCGGGCTCATCGGCCCCAACGGCGCGGGCAAGACCACGGTGTTCAACCTGCTCACCAAGGTCTATCAGCCCACCCGGGGCACCATCCTCCTGGACGGGAAGGACACCCACAGCATGAACACCGTCCAGGTGAACAGGGCGGGCATCGCCCGGACCTTCCAGAACATCCGCCTCTTCGGCAACCTGTCGGTGGAGGACAACGTGAAGATCGGCATGCACAACCACATCCCCTGCGGCATGTGGCAGGGCATCTTCCGCCTCCCCGGCTACTGGAAGGCGGAGAAGGTGGCCCACGAGCGGGCCCTGGAGCTCCTCTCCATCTTCGATATGCAGGACCTGGCTGGGGCCAAGGCGGGCAGCCTGCCCTACGGCGCCCAGCGGCGGCTGGAGATCGTCCGCGCCCTGGCCACCAACCCCTCCCTCCTCCTGCTGGACGAGCCCGCCGCCGGCATGAACCCCTCCGAGACCGCCGAGCTCATGGACAACATCGTCAAGATCCGGGACACCTTCCAGATCGCGATCCTCCTGATCGAGCACGACATGAGCCTGGTCATGGGCATCTGCGAGGGGATCTGCGTGCTCAACTTCGGCGAGATCATCGCCAAGGGCACCCCCGACGAGATCCAGAACGACCCGGAGGTCATCAGGGCCTACCTGGGCGGCGGAAAGGAGGGCTGACGGCATGTCTGTGATGCTGGACGTCCAAAACATCAACGTCTACTACGGCGCGATCCACGCCGTGAAAGACATCTCCTTCCATGTGGACGAGGGGGAGATCGTCACCCTGATCGGCGCCAACGGCGCGGGCAAGAGCACCACCCTCCAGACCGTCTCCGGCCTGCTGCGGAGCAAGACCGGCTCCATCACCTTTATGGGGCAGAACATCTCGGGCATTCCCGCCCACAAGCTGGTCTCCCATGGGCTGGCCCAGGTCCCCGAGGGCCGGGCCATATTCCTCCAGATGACGGTGGAGGAAAATCTGGAGATGGGGGCCTACACCCGCCCCAGGGGGGAGATCGACGGCGGCCTGGAGATGGTGTACCAGCAGTTCCCCCGCCTCAAGGAGCGGCGGCGGCAGGTGGCGGGCACCCTCTCCGGCGGCGAGCAGCAGATGCTGGCCATGGGCCGGGCCCTGATGTCCAAGCCCAAGCTGCTGATGCTGGACGAGCCCTCCATGGGCTTAGCTCCCATCCTGGTGGAGCAGATCTTCGAGATCGTCCAGGACCTCCACAAGGCGGGCACCACCATCCTGCTGGTGGAGCAGAACGCCCGGATGGCCCTCTCGGTGGCCGACCGGGGCTATGTCCTGGAGACCGGGCGCATCGTCAAGACCGCCCCCGCCCACGACCTCCTGGAGGATGAGAGCGTGAAGAAGGCCTATCTGGGGGGCTGAGGCGCGCCGCCCCTCCCCGCGCCCCTACAGGCGCTCCCCCCGGTCCGAAGCGCCCGGCGGCACAGGCCGCCGGGCGCTCCAGCGTGTCGAAAAAGTCTCTTGACTTTTTCGACACGCTGCCTGACATTTCGACTTGCGTCAAAATGTTCTCGACTGCACGCGAAAGTGGGGGCTCACCGCCCCCCTTTCACACTATCCCCCCGTTGCTTCTCCAGCCTGGTCCCTCTTTTTCGACAGTCTGAAGCGCCCGGCGGCACAGGCCGCCGGGCGCTCTTCACGCCTGCGGGAGCGCAGGCGGGACCGCCTGTCCAGGTTTTCCTTGACAAGGGGAAAAGTTGATGGTACTATACTTTTCAAGATAAGGGAGTAGTCGGCGCGGCCAACGCGTAATGGAGCCAACATACTGGAGCGGGCGCTCCTGGTTCTGTTTTCAACGACGAGACTGATCTGTTGCGGCAGATGGGTCTCGTTTTTTTGCGCCCACCGGCCGGGGAGGTCCGGGCGGCGCCGCCCAGAATGAGGAGGGAGCCACGTTGAGTTCGTGGGAATTGTTCATCATCGCGGTGGGGCTGTCCATGGACGCCTGCGCCGTATCCATCTGCAAGGGGCTGTCCGTGGGAAGGGTGAGCCCCCGCCACGCCGTCACCGCCGGGCTCTGGTTCGGCGGCTTCCAGGCCCTGATGCCCTTCCTGGGCTGGCTGCTGGGCACCCGGTTCCAGAGCTTCATCACCAGCATCGACCACTGGATCGCCTTCGTGCTCCTGGGCCTCATCGGCCTCAACATGATCCGGGAGGCCCTGGGCGGCGGAGAGGAGGGGGAGATGGACACCTCCTTCGCCCCCTCGGCCATGTTCCCCCTGGCGGTGGCCACCAGCATCGACGCCCTGGCGGTGGGGGTCACCTTCGCCTTCCTCAGCGTGCCCATCGGCCCCGCCGTGGGCTTCATCGGGGTGGTGACCATGGTGCTCTCCGCCATCGGGGTGAAGATGGGCAGCGTCCTGGGGGCGAAGTTCCAGACCAAGGCGGAGATCTTCGGCGGCGTGGTGCTGATCGTCATGGGCACCAAGATCCTGCTGGAGCATCTGAACGTGATCGGGTGAGAGGGAAAGGAGGAGACCGGATGGAAAAGAGACGGGAGCTGACGGTGGAGCGGGAGGATGCCCTCCTCTCCTTCCTGCGGGAGAAGGTGCGGGACAAGTCCCGGAACACGGTGAAGGGGCTCTTGTCCCGGGGGCAGGTGCTGGTGGACGGCGCGCTGGAGAAGCGCTTCGACGCCCCCCTCCGCCCCGGGCAGCGGGTGACGATCCTGCCCGAGTCCGCCGCCGGAGCGGCCCGGCTCCCCTTCCCGGTCCTCTATGAGGACGGGGAGCTGGTGGCGGTGGACAAGCCCGCAGGGCTCCTGTCGGTGGGCAACGAGAAGGAGCGGCAGCGCACCGCCTACCGGCTGGTCTCCGGCTATGTGAAGGCCGCCGACCCCGCCGGGAAGATCTTCGTGGTCCACCGGCTGGACCGGGACACCTCCGGCGTCCTCCTCTTCGCCAAGGACGAGGGGATGAAGCGCGCCCTCCAGGACGGCTGGGACGGGCTGGTCCGCCGCCGTGCCTACCTGGCGGTGGTGGAGGGGGCCCCGCCCCGGGAGGAGGGGACGATCCGCACCTTCCTCCACGAGGACGCCGGGCACCGGGTCTGGTCCGGGCCCAGGGGCCGGGACGGCAAAGAGGCGGTGACCCGCTACCGGGTGCTGGACCGCCGCCGGGGGCTCGCCCTCCTGGAGGTGGAGCTGGACACCGGGCGGAAGAACCAGATCCGGGTCCACATGGCCGAGCTGGGCTGCCCCGTGTCCGGGGACCGGAAGTACGGCAGCGGGGCGGGGCCCATGGGCCGCCTGGCCCTCCACGCCTGCCAGCTCCAGCTCGTCCACCCCCGCTCCCGCAGCCTCCTCGCCCTGGACGCCCCCGCTCCCCAGGGGTTCCGGAAGCTCTTCCCCGGCGCGGGCCTCTGAGAGCGGCGCACGACAGATACCGGCCGGAGGGATCCCCTCCCCGGCAGCTTTTCCCGGCTGCCTGGGAGGGGATCCCTGTTTTTCCGGGGCAGAGGATCTTTTTTCCTGTGGGGGGTGATTTTTCCCGCCGGATGTGATACCATAAGGGTGATTATCCTGTCCGCCTGTATCACGACGCGGCTCCGCCTCGTGGGCCGCTTGAAAAGGATGATAGACCTGCATGAGAAGACGTTCCAGCTATGACCCCTATCGGGGGCGCTCTCCCCTGCGCACCCTGCTGAAGATCGTGGCTGTGGTGCTGGCTGTGGTGCTCGTGGTGTCGGTGGTGGTCCTCTATTTCCTGGACCCCTACTGGACCTACACCCCTGACGGCCCCCGGCTCCAGCTCCCCTGGGAGGACCAGGAGGAGCCCTCCGCCGCTCCCTCCCCCACGCCCTCCGCCTCCCCCCTCCCCACCATCGTGGTGGAGACGGCGGAGCCCGCCGAGACGCCGCTCCACGCCGCCGCCCTCTCCCGGGAGGCCCTCTGGGACGCCGCCGCCGTCCAGACCCAGGTGGAGGCGGCCGGGGCCAACGCCGCTCTCTTCGATATGAAGGGCGATGACGGCCGGCTGGGCTACGCATCCGCCCTGGAGCTGGCCCAGGCCGCCGGCGTGTCCGACCAGACCGCCGGGCTCAACGAGGCGATCGCCGCCCTCAACGCCCAAGAGGGGCTGTATACCGTGGCCCGGGTATCCTGCTTCCGGGATGACGCCATGCCCCGGCAGCGCAACGACCTGGCCGTCCGCTCCTCCGCCGGGAACTGGCGGGACCAGGAGGGCGTCCGCTGGCTCTCCCCCGCCAGCCAGGAGGCCCGGCAGTATCTCTCCGGGGTGTGCCTGGAGCTGGCCGCCCTGGGCTTCGATGAGATCCTCCTGGATAACGCCAGCTTCCCCGCCGCGGGAGAGCTGGGGAGCATCACCCAGGGGGGCGGCGGGACCGACCCCTCCCCCGTGCTGGCCGGCTTCTACGCCGAAGTGCGCCAGGCCGTCCGGGACCGCTATCCCGATGTGAAGATCTCGGTGGCCGCCCCCGCGGAGGCCCTGGAGCCCGGCGCCGCCCCCCGCGGAGGGCAGACCCTCTCCCTGCTGGCCTCTTCCGGCCTGGACCGGATCTGGGTCCGGGGGACGGCGGACCTCTCGCAGGCCGATCAGGCCCTTTCACAGGGAGGCGTCTCCGGGGGCGTGGCCGATCTGGTGGCCATCCTGGCCCAGCCCGGCGGAGAAGAGGAGAGCTGGAGCCTGTGGTGGGGGTAGTGCACTTTGCCACAACAAAATTTCAGACCATATATTTCCTTTTAATACAGAATAATGCAGTTTCCTTGTTTTGTTTCTTGAAAACTGGAGAGATCTCACAAAAGATATTTGTGAGATCTCTCCAGTTTTCTTATTAATGGTGCTACCAATACAAAGATTGGTCCTATTTTTGTATTGATTTTCCCAGGGCGCACTGTTATGATTAAGAAGAACTGGGGCAAAATCTCAGCAGTATGCACACCAGTCCACAGGGCAAGAGAAAGGCGGTGATGGAATGTCATTAGAAGCAGTCCAAAGGGTGACCGAAGCCGAACAGGAGGCCCGCCGGCGCAGAGCCGAGGGGGCGGAGCAGGCCAAGCGGATCTCCGCCGATGCGGAACGGCAGGGCCGGGAGCGGCTGGCCCAGGCCCGCCGGGAGGCTGAAGCCCGGGCCAAAGAGATGGCGGCCCAGGCGGAGAAGGACGCCCAGACCGACATCGAGGCGGTCGAAGCGGAGGCCCGGCGCACCTGCGAGGGCCTGCGGCAGGCGGCGGAGGGCCGTCTGGAGGAGGCTGCGGCGCTCATTATCGAAAAGGTAGTGGGGGATCGATATGTCCATCGTTAAAATGAAGCATATCCGGCTCTTCGGCATGTCCGGGGACCGGGAGGCCCTGCTCCGGGGCCTCCAGCACCTGGGGTGCGTGGAGGTCCAGGAGAGCGCCAGGGAGCGGGACGGCCCGGCGTGGGCCGCCTTCGCCCGGGTGGACGACACCGCCCTGGCGGACACCAAAGCCCGGGCGGAGCAGCTCCGGGAGGCCCTGAAGCTGCTGGACCACAGCGCCCCCGCCAAGAAGAAGCTGCTCCAGCCCCGCCCTCAGGTCACCGAGGGACAGC
The DNA here is from genome assembly GCA_019117605.1 of Candidatus Intestinimonas stercoravium. Taxonomy (GTDB): domain Bacteria; phylum Bacillota; class Clostridia; order Oscillospirales; family Oscillospiraceae; genus Intestinimonas; species Intestinimonas stercoravium. Next base: position 17,188 of record DWZK01000105.1, read on the forward strand.
TCTTCGACGAGGCGGTCCGGCGGGAGGCCCTCGCCGCCGCGGAGAAGGTGCTGGAGCTGGACCGCCGGGAGAACGCCCTCCGCAATGAGGAGAACAAGCTCCAGGTGCAGAAGGCCTCCCTGGCCCCCTGGCTGGAGCTGGAGACCCCTCTGGAGCTGGCCTCCACCCGGGAGGTGTCCGTCACTTTCGGGGCCGTGGCCGCCCGGACCGACCGCCGGGCGGCGGAGCTGGCCGCGGACGAGGCCGCCGGCGGCCTGGTGGAGCTCCAGTGGGCGGGACGGGACCGGGACTTCCAGTATGTGCTGGTCCTCTGCCACCGGAGCGCCGAGGAGGCGGTCTTCGCCCTCCTCAAGACATACGGCTTCGCCCCCGCCGCCCTCCGGGGCTGGACGGGCACCGCCCGGGCCAATACCGACGCGATCGACGCCCGGCTCCGGGAGATCGGGGAGGAGCGGAAGGCGTGCCGGGCCGGGATCGCCGGGGAGGCCCCCCATCGGGAGGCCATCCGCCTGTATGCCGACCGGCTCGCCCAGGACATCCAGCGGGAGGAGACCAAGGGACGCCTGCTGGCCTCCGAGGGGGCCTTCTTCCTGGAGGGCTGGGTCCCGGCGGAGAAGCTCCCCCGGGTGGAGGCCCTCCTGGACAGGTATCCCGCGGCCTGGGAGGCCCGGGATCCGGACCCGGAGGAATACCCCCAGGTGCCGGTGGAGCTGAAGAACAACGCCTTCACCCGGCCCCTCAACATGGTCACGGAGATGTACTCCCTGCCCGCCTACGACGGCCTGGACCCCAACCCCCTCATGGCCCCCTTCTTCATCCTGTTCTACGGCATCATGATGGCGGACATGGGATACGGGCTGGTGATGATGATCCTGGGCGGCGTGGTGCTGGCCAAGGCCAAGCCCAAGGGGACGGTGGACTACCTCTTCTCTCTCATGGTGCTGTGCGGCGCGTCCACCTTCCTCATGGGGGCCCTCACCGGGGGCTTTTTCGGGGACTTCCTCACCCAGCTCTTCCAGATCATGGATCCGGAGAGCACCTTCGAGCTGCCCGCCCTCTTCACCCCCCTCAACGACACCCTGGCCATCCTCATCGGGGCCCTGGTGCTGGGCTTCCTCCAGGTGATCACCGGCATGATCATCAGCTTCGTCAAACAGACGAGAGACGGCTGCTTCCTGGACGCCCTGTTCAACGAGGGGGCCTGGTGGGTCATCTACGCCGGGGCGGCGCTGGCGATCCTGGGGATCGGCAGCGTGGGCGGCGTCCCGGTGGTCCTGCTCATCGGCGGGATCATGCTGGTGATCGGCTGCCTGCGGCAGAACAGGAGCATCGCCGTGGTGGGCACCATCGTCTACGCCGTCTACAACGGCGTCACCGGCATCTTCAGCGACGTGCTCTCCTACTCCCGGCTCATGGCCCTGATGCTCTCGGGCAGCATCATCGCCTCGGTGTTCAACACCCTGGGCGCCACCGCAGGCAACGTGGTGGTGTTCGTGATCATCTCTTTCATCGGGAACGCGCTGAACTTCGGGCTGAACATCCTGGGCTGCTTCGTCCACGACCTGCGGCTGCAGTGCCTGGAGTTCTTCGGGAAATTCTATAAGGACGGCGGGAAGCCCTTCCGGCCCCTCGCCATCCGCACCAAATATGTGGACATCGTTAAGGAGGAAAACTGACATGGCTGAATTCATCTCCCAATTTGGCGGCATCGGACTGGCGTTCCTGGGAGCCGCCCTGGCTGTCGGACTGTGCTGCGTGGGCTCCGCCCGCGGCACCGGCATCACCGGCGAGGCCGCCACCGGCGTCCTCAGCGAGAACCCCGAGCACTTCTCCAAGTGCCTGATCCTGCAGGTCATCCCCGGCACCCAGGGCCTCTACGGCCTGGTCATCTGGTTCTTCGCCCTCTACACCATGGGGGCTTTCTCCGGCGGTATCCTGCCTCTCACCATCACCCAGGGCCTGACCATCTTCGTCTCCTGCCTGCCTATGGCCATGGGCGGCTGGCGCTCCGCCATCTACCAGGGCCGGGTGGCCGCGGCCTCCATCAACATCGTGGCCAAGAAGCCCGACGACTGGTCCAAGGGCATCATCCTCTGCGTCATCGTGGAGTTCTACGCCATCCTGTCCCTGCTGGCCTCCATCCTCCTGCTGATGAACGCCCTGTAAGAGGTACACGATCACAGGAAGGAAAGGTGGTATGCTATGAACGGGATCGAAAAGATCACTGGCCAGATCGCCGTGGACGCCCAGAAGGAGATCGACGCCCTCCTCCAGCAGGCCCGGGACCAGGCCGCCCAGACGGCGGCGGGGTATGAGGCCCAGGCCGCGTCCCAGTCCCAGGCCATCCTGGAGCGGGGAGAGCAGGAGGCCCGGCGGCGGAAGGAGCGGCTGATCGACGGGGCCCGGATGGAGGGCCGCCGGGCAGTGCTCCAGACCAAGCAGGAGCTGGTGGGCCGGGCCTTCGACCTGGCCCTGGAGAAGCTCACCGGCCTGCCGGAAGAGGGATACATCGCCCTGCTGGCCCGTCTGGCCGCCGCCGCGGCCCGCACCGGCCGGGAGCAGGTGATCCTCTCTCAGAAAGACCGCTCCCGCTACGGCAAGCAGGTGGTGACCCAGGCCAACGAGCTGCTGGCCCGGGAGGTGGCCCCCAAGCTCCCCGAGGAGCTCACGGCCTCCAGGGCGGGGGCCGTGCTGGATAAGGTGGTGGCCCGCTCCACCGCCGTGCTGGCGGGCACCGGGATGCTCACCCTCTCCGAGGAGACCCGGCCCATGGCCGGGGGGCTGATCCTGCGGGATGGCCGGGTGGAGACCAACTGCTCCTTCGAGGCCCTGATCCACCTCCAGCGGGAGGCCCTGGCCGCCCAGGTGGCCAAGGTGCTCTTCCCGTGAGGGGCGGACGCGCCGGAAGGAGGGACGCAGGATGATCGAGCTGAGGAAAAAGATCGACGAATACGACTACCTCTATCTCTCCGCCCGGATCCACGCCCTGGAGAACAAGCTCCTCACCCGGGAGCGGATCGAGCGGATGCTCTCCGCCCGCACGGCGGAAGAGGCGGCCAAGGTGCTCTCTGAGTGCGGCTATGGGGACTTCCCCGCCGTCCTCACCCCCTCCGCCATCGAGGCGGCCCTGGACGGGGCCCGGCAGGCGGTGTTCGCGGACCTCCGCCGGGAGGCCCCCGACCCGGCCATGGTGGACGTGTTCTGCATCAAGTACGACTATCACAACATGAAGGTCCTCATCAAGGGGGAGGCCACCGGCCAGGACCCGGCCCCCCTGCTGCTGGAGGCGGGGCGCTATCCCGCCGGCCAGCTCCGGGAGGACTATGAGAAGGGGGCCCTGGACCGGTACGCCCCCCGCTTCCGGCAGGCTGCGGCGGAGGCCAGGGAGGCCCTGGCCGCCAGCGGAGACCCCCAGGCCGCCGACCTGGTGCTGGACCGGGCCTGCTACGCCGAGCTGCTGGAGGCCGCCCAGGCCTCCGGGAGCGCCTTCCTGGAGGGGTATGTGCGCCTGTCCATCGACGCGGCCGACCTGCGCTCGGCGGTCCGGAGCGCCCGGACGGGCCGGGGGGCCGCCTTCCTCCAGCGGGTGCTCCTCCCCGGCGGAGCGGTGGACCCGGAGAAGCTGGCCGCCGCCGTCCTGTCCGGCGCCGAGCTGGCGGGGCTGTACGCCCACGGCTGGCTCTCGGCTGCGGCGGAGGCAGGGGACGAGGCGCGGAAGGGAGGGCCCCTCACCCGCTTCGAGCGGCTGTGCGACGACGCCCTCACCCACTACCTCTCCCAGGGTCGGCGGGCCGCCTTCGGCGAGCAGCCCCTGATCGGCTACCTCTACGCCAAGGAGAGCGAGCTGACCGCCATCCGCATCATCCTCACCGGCCGCCTGGCCGGCCTGGACACAGAGACCATCCGGGAAAGGCTGCGTGAGAGCTATGTCTGAGCAGAGATACCGCATCGCCGTCCTGGGGGACCGGGACAGCGTCCTGGGCTTCAAGGCCCTGGGGCTGGACGTGTACCCCGCCGAGACGGCGGAGGAGGCCCGGCCCATCCTCCACCGGCTGGCCCGGGAGGACACCGCCATCCTCTACCTCACCGAGCAGCTGGCCGCCGGACTGGAGGCGGAGATCGCCCGGTACAAGGACGCCCTCACCCCCGCCATCATCCTCATCCCGGGCAAAGCCGGCTCTCTGGGCATCGGCATGGCCAATGTGAAGAAGTCGGTGGAGCGGGCGGTGGGCGCCGATATCCTATAAGCGTCTGATCCGCCGCGGACAGCGGCGAGCGAGCAGGCGGGGCGTGCGCGCCCGTCCCCGGGAGGGGGAGGGACACGCCCGCGCCGGAGATCCTGCCGGGGGGCTTCACGGCCCGGGCCCGGCGAAGAAAGAAGGTCAGGATCGATTTGAGCGGAAAGATCGTCAAGGTCTCGGGCCCCCTGGTGGTGGCCACCGGGCTCGCGGACGCCAACATGGCCGACGTGGTCCGGGTGGGCGAGCAGCGCCTCATCGGTGAGATCCTCACCATGAACGGCGACTCGGCCTCCATCCAGGTATACGAGGAGACTTCCGGCCTGGGCCCCGGCGCGGCGGTGGAGACCACGGGGTCTCCCCTGTCCGTGGAGCTGGGCCCCGGCCTCATCGAGAATATCTACGACGGCATCCAGCGCCCCCTGGAGGGCATCATGCGGATCGCCGGGTCCAACATCACCCGGGGGGTGGAGGTCCCCGCCCTGGACCGGGAGAAGAAGTGGGCGTTCGTGGCCGTGGCAAAGCCCGGCGACCGGGTAGAGGGGGGGGACGTGCTGGGCACCGTCCAGGAGACCCCCTCCGTCCTCCACAAGATCATGGTGCCCCCCAAGATGAAGGGCACCGTCAAGTCCATCCAGTCCGGCTCCTTCACGGTGCTGGACACGGTGGCCGTGCTCACCGACGAGAAGGGGGAGGACCGCCCCCTCACCATGGTGCAGAAGTGGCCCGTCCGTGTGGGCCGGCCCTATAGACAGAAGTACGCCCCCAGCGCCCCCCTGCTCACCGGGCAGCGGATCGTGGACGCCCTCTTCCCCGTGGCCAAGGGGGGCACCGCCGCCATCCCCGGTCCCTTCGGCTCGGGCAAGACGGTGATGCAGCACCAGCTGGCCAAGTGGGCGGACGTGGACATCGTCATCTACATCGGCTGCGGCGAGCGCGGCAACGAGATGACCGACGTGCTCCGGGAGTTCCCCGAGCTGGTGGACCCCCGGACCGGGGAGTCCCTGATGAAGCGGACCGTCCTCATCGCCAACACCTCCGACATGCCGGTGGCCGCCCGTGAGGCGTCCATCTACACCGGCATCACCATCGCCGAGTACTTCCGGGACATGGGGTACGACGTGGCCGTCATCGCCGACTCCACCTCCCGCTGGGCCGAGGCCCTGCGCGAGATGTCCGGCCGTCTGGAGGAGATGCCCGGCGAGGAGGGCTATCCCGCCTATTTGAGCTCCCGCC
>DWZK01000106.1 GCA_019117605.1 Candidatus Intestinimonas stercoravium
AGCAACGGGGGGATAGTGTGAAAGGGGGGCGGTGAGCCCCCACTTTCGCGTGCAGTCGAGAACATTTTGACGCAAGTCAAAATGTCAGGCAGCGTGTCGAAAAAGTCTCTTGACTTTTTCGACACGCTGAGCAGGAGGGCCCGGCACATCGTGCCGGGCCCTCCTGCTGTCTGGCGGACCGCTAAGGAGCGGTCCATCCTCCGTTTTTCGCCTTATATGCTTCGCCCCAGCTCCACATGGCGTCTAAGACCGGCTTCAAGCTGTATCCCAGCTCGGTCAGGGTATATTCCACCCGGGGAGGTACCTCCGGATAGACCTTGCGGGTGAGCAGCCCGCTCTCCTCCATCTGGCGCAGCTGGGAGGTGAGCACCTTTTGGCTCACGTTCCCGATAGACTTCTTCAATTCTCCAAAGCGCTTGGTCCCCGGCATCAGATCCCGGAGGATCAGTACTTTCCACTTGTCGCTGATCAATGTCAGGGTCGTCTCCACCGGACAGGCCGGGAGCGCTTTTGCTGCGACTGCCATCCTCATATCCCTCCAGACCGCAATAGTTCCCATATGGGATGTACAGTACTATTTTACTGTAATGCTTTCTGCGCTGTCAAGCACCAGATCGGGCTTCTTTTGTGGATCTGTCAGAGACGTCGGGAGGGAGAAGAGCGGGCGAGGCCCCGGGCTGGCCCGTCCGCTATCCGCTGTTTCTCTCCCGTTCGTTACCTTATGGTGCCTATACTACAATATTGTGCGTACTTTTCAAATCGGCTCGTGTGCGTTATGATGCAGTCACAAGGAGGGGGGCCGCCCCCGCCGAACAAGACCGCAAAAGGAGAGATGTATCATGAAGTACGCAAAGAAGATCGGGGCGCTGTCCGTGGCGGCCGCGCTGTCTCTGTCCCTGGCCGTCCCCGCCGCAGCCGCTGAGTACACAGTGCAGAAGGGGGACAGCCTGTGGAAGATCGCCAAAGAGCAGCTGGGCAGCGGCCTCAAATGGACTGAGATCTACGAGGCCAACAGAGCATCTGTCCAGGACCCTGACCGCATCTATGTGGGGCAGGTGCTCCATATCCCAGGCGATGCAGGAGAGACGGCCACGCCGGCCGATCCGGTGGCCCCGCCCGTCCCCGCCGAGCCTGCCGCACCTTCTGTGGAGGCCCGGACCCAGATCGAGAAGGCCCTGGCCCTCATCGGTACCTTCGCCAGCGGTGATACCGCCACCGCCCGGGAGCTGCTGGACGAGAACTACATCCAGCATAACTTGGCCTACGGCACTGGTGAGGAGGCCTTCATCGGTTCCGTGGAGCACCTGGCCTCCGCGCCTATAAAAACTACGGTGAACAATATCCGAGCTTTCGAGGACGGCAGCTATGTGTTCCTGCAGACTGTCTACAACTTCGCCGGCGCCGGCGAGCAGGTGGCCTTCGACATCTTCCGCTTCGATGAGGACGGTGAGATCGCCGAGCACTGGGACGACATGGCGTCTCTGGCCGGTGAGAACCCCTCCGGCCACACCCAGATCGACGGTACCATGGAGGTCACCGACCTGGACAAGACCGAGGAGAACCGGCAGTTGGTGGAAAATTTCCTCTATGATGTGATGCAGGGCAACGCCCCCGAAAAGACGGCGGACTACTTCGACGGCGACGCCTATATCCAGCACAACACCGCCATCGCCGACGGCGTGTCCGGCCTGAACGCCGCCCTGACCGCTCTGGCCGAGCAGGGCATCCAGATGATCTACGACCAGACCCACATGGTGCTGGCCCAGGGCAACTTCGTCCTGGCGGTGAGCGAGGGCACCTACGGCGGCGCTCCCACCAGCTACTATGACCTGTGGCGGGTGGAGGACGGCAAGATCGCGGAGCACTGGGATGTGATGGAGACCATCGCGGATGAGTCCACCTGGCAGAACAGCAACGGCAAATTCTAAGGGCCGATCGTTACCTCCCGGTAACTATACCACAATATTGTGCGTACTTTTCAAGCGCGATCTGAGGCGCTACAATAGAAATATCGAGAGAAAACGACATCTACAGAACGTCATCTTGGAGGTAATACCATGAACGAAGTCGTGAGATTCCTGAACGAGAACCCTGTGCAGTATCTGGCCACCGTAGGCCGGGATGGGAAGGCCAAGTGCCGCCCCTTCATGTTCGCGGGCGAGAGGGACGGAAAGCTGTGGTTCTGCACCAACAGCACCAAGGAGGTCTACAAAGACATGCAGGCCGACCCCAATATCGAGATCTCCGTCTCCAGCCCCACCTATGCCTGGATCCGGCTCAGCGGCAAGGCGGTCTTTGAGAACGACATGGCCGTCAAAGAGATGTGCATCCAGAACCCCATCGTCAAGAGCCAGTATCAGACTGCGGACAACCCCATCTTCGAGGTGTTCTACCTTGCGGACGCCCATGCGGTGATCGCGGACTTCTCCGGCCAGCCGCCCAAGGTATACGACCTGTAAGCTGTCGTCCGGACATGATAGAAGGGAACGGTCCCGGAGCCTGCGCGCTCCGGGACCGTTCCTCTGCGCGGGACAGGGGCACACCGCTCCGCCTTCGTATCCTTTTGGTAACTATGCCACATAGTTGTGCGCACTTTACGAAAGGGGGAGGGGCCGCTATGATATCAGTAGGAACGAAACAGGAGGGAAGGTCCCATGACCACGACACAGATACTGCATATCTTACAGCAGGAGATCCACTCCACAGTTTTTGCCACCCTGGACGATAAAGGCCTTCCGCAGACCTGCGTGATCGATCTGATGCTGGCAGATGAGGACGGGCTCTACTTTTTGACCGCGAGAGGGAAGTCCTTTTATAGTCGCCTGATGGCCCGGCCCTTCGTGGCGCTCTCAGGCATGAAGGGGCAGGACACCCTCTCCACGGCGGCCGTCTCGCTGCGGGGGCCGGTGCGGAACATCGGGAAAGAGCGGCTGGCCGAGATCTTTGAACAGAACGCCTATATGGCGAAGATCTATCCTACAGAAAAGAGCCGGGATGCCCTGGAGGTGTTCCAGATCTACCGGGGAGAGGGGGAGTATTTCGACCTGTCCCAGCAGCCCCCTTTCCGGCAGAGCTTCGCCTTCGGAGGAGAGAGCGTCCATGAGACGGGCTACCGGATCGACAGGGAGAGATGCATCGGCTGCCAGGGCTGCCGCAGCGTGTGCCCGTCCCACTGTATCAGCGAGACGATCCCCCGGACGATCGATGCGAGCCACTGCCTGCACTGCGGCAACTGCTTTCGCATCTGCCCGGTGAGAGCCGTGGAGAAGCTGGGATGAGGGGGGAGATGCAGATGGACCGGTCGGAACAGATCCGGGCGCTCAATGAGGCGCTGCTCAAAGAGATGCCGGGCTGTCGGGCGCAGGCCGCGCAGTTCCCACATGGGGAGATCCAGCAGCGCCGGCTGCTCCGCGGCTTGATGAACGTCCGGCCGCCTATGCCCCTGGATCCCCGCTTCCTGGAGCTCCAGGATGCGCTCCTCGCCGCCGAGCGGGAGGAGAAAGGCGTGGTGGACGGGGGAGCCCTGCCGGTCATCGCCGCAGACCCGAGGCTGGCCGTCTGGCAGGGAGATATCACCAGGCTGAAGGTGGACGCTATCGTCAACGCCGCCAACAGCGCCCTGCTGGGCTGCTTCGTCCCCTGTCACGGCTGCATCGACAACGCCATCCACTCGGCGGCGGGGCTCCAGCTCCGGGCGGAGTGCCATGCGATCATGGAGGCCCAGGGCTTCCCTGAGCCGAATGGGAGGGCCAAGCTCACGAAGGGCTATGCGCTCCCCGCCCGGTATGTGCTCCACACCGTGGGCCCCATCGTTCGGGGCAGGGTGACGGAACAGGACCGGTCGGAGCTCGCCAGCTGCTACAGGTCCTGCCTGGAGACGGCTGCGGCCCACGGCCTGCGGAGCGTGGCGTTCTGCTGTATCTCTACCGGGGAGTTCCATTTCCCCGATCGGGAGGCCGCTGAGATCGCGGTGGGAACGGTCACAGATGTCCTGCGGGGAAATACATCCATCGAGAGGGTGATCTTCAATGTTTTCAAGGACCTTGACGCAGAGATCTACCGGGACATCCTCGGACCAGATCGGGAAATTGGAGCGGGCGCTTGACAGGGCGGATGCAGTGGTGGTCGGCGCGGGGTCCGGACTGTCCGCCTCTGCGGGGATGACCTATTCCGGGGCGCGGTTCGAACGCTATTTCTCCGACTTCCGGGAGAAGTATGGCATACAGGATATGTACTCCGGCGGATTCTATCCCTTCGGCAGCCTGGAAGAATATTGGGCCTGGTGGAGCCGCCAGATCATGGTGAACCGCTATGAAAAGGCGCCGAAGCCGGTGTATGAGGACCTGCTGCGTATCGTGGAGGGCAGGGACTACTTCGTCCTCACGACCAATGTGGACCATCAGTTCCAGCTGGCGGGCTTCGACAAGCAGCGCCTGTTCTATACCCAGGGGGACTACGGCCTCTGGCAGTGTTCCGGGCCCTGCCACCAGACGAACTATGACAATGAGGAGCGCGTCCGCCGGATGGTGGCGGAGCAGAGGGATATGCGGGTGCCCTCGGAGCTGGTGCCCCACTGTCCCAAGTGCGGCCGGCCCATGACCATGAATCTGCGGGTAGACGGCACCTTCGTCCAGGATGAGGGCTGGTATGCCGCCGCCAGACGGTACGAGGACTACCTCCGGCGGCATAAGGGGCTGCGGGTGCTGTTCCTGGAGCTGGGCGTGGGCGGGAACACCCCGGGCATCATCAAATATCCCTTCTGGAAGATGACATATGAGGACCGGAACGCCGTCTACGCCTCCATCGATCGGGAAGAGCCCTATGTGCCCCGGGAGATCCGGGGGCGCTCCATCCCCATCACAGCGGACATCGGGGAAGCGCTGCGCCTCTGCCGGCAGAGTTGACCAGCGCGGGGATGATATACCCGCACCCGCCCTTCGCACCGGGGCAGCCGGGGACCTCCTGCGTGCGGACGGCGGCTCCGATGAGCCGGGGCGACGCCGCTCTATTCTCCACCTATGCAGGCGGCACAGCCATGGCCGTACGCCCACAGCGCGTCTGCCACCGGGGCCCGGTTCGCCGCGGCGCTCTCACATTCTCGAGGCCGTCTACGGAGATGGCAGGGATGAAGTCCTTTGGAACATTTTTGCATTTCCCTATCCTGATATGTGCCGTTCCTCCAAGCCGGTGATATGACAGAACGGATCTCCAGGCTCGGCATCAGGCATCAGTGCGCCCCGCATCGGGGGCGCCATGTGTTTCGCTTCCGCCCGGTGTGCTCTCAGCAGCCTCGGACAGATGAGCGGGCGTTGGGCTCCCGTTCGCATCTGCCTTTTCTAAAAATGCATCCACGAAAGCCTCTTCGATCTTTTTATAGGCTCCGACGACAGTGGCCTCTACCTCCTGGTATCCGTCTACCACGGCCCTCCCGACTTTGCCGGTCTTCAGACGAAGGCATGTCTCGCCGTCCCCGCCCTTTTCCAGGAAGGCGTCAACGAAGGCATCCTCTGCCTTTTTATAGGCGCTGAGGACCTTTCCGCCGAGTTTTCCTGCCTTCAGTCTATATTCGCTCATGTTCGTTCCCTCCATCGTTTTTCAATATCATACTGGGCTGATTTAGACCAGAGAGCGGGATCGGCCCGTATGGCAGGGTGCGGCGGATCCGCCGCACCGGTCTTATGACCAAGCCGGTCTGCTCCGCAGGGACCGGATGGCTGCCGTCACCGGGACAGCCAGCAATACACAGGCCGCGACGGCGCCGATGAGGAGCTTTTTCACAGGAGACACCTACTTTCTATAAGAGCGTTCTTTTCCATGGAAGAGCCTGGGCCCGAATAGGGGAGAAGAGCATACCGGACCATGTGCAGCGATGCCGGAACGGGGCTTGCGGATGGGCGGCTGCCGGCTCCGACCCTGTGCGGCAGCTCAGTGGATCCCTCTGGTCAGGGGGATCAGCATCAGCAGGGCCACGATGCCCGCAAGACCGATCGCTATGCCCAGTACCATCTTGCCGAATGCCATGGAAAGGCACATGCCGACGCCCAGAAGGAGCGCGCCCAGTACACCGACGGCTGCCGCACCGAGGGCCTTCGCATTGAGCTTGATAGGGGCCTTTCCCTCCATCTTCCGCCAGACGATCGCGGTGATCGGCAGGACGGCCAGACCAATGACGCCGCAGACGATGCCCTGATCGAGCATCCCCCACTCAGGCAGCATCGCCATGCACATGCCCAGAGCGAAGAACACGATGCCGATGGTGCCTAGGATCAGTGCGATGAAATTGCTTTTTTTCATGATGTTTCCTCCCAATGTGATCTTTTGAGGGGGCGATCGCCCCTTGACACATATCAGGATACAGCGCTTTTGTATGGCTGATATGTGGATCTTGTTTGAGAGATATTAAAACGCGCAGCTGCCATGTGGGCAGACGGGACAGGGCTCCGCGCCCTTTCGGCGATGGCGCTGTCCCGATGGAGAGTCGCTCATCCGGTGCTTGGAGTTTGCCTGCACGATGTATAGGGGGCGCCCGTAGGATATGGGGAACGGCTGCGGGAAAAAGGGGAAATGGTGCGGACGCCTGACAGGGCGTCCGCACCATCAGCCTGTCGAAGAAGTGGTACAACGCTGGAGAAGCAGCGGGGGGATAGTGTGAAAGGGGGGCGGTGAGCCCCCACTTTCGCGTACAGTCAGGAACATTTTGACGTAAGTCAAAATGTCAGACAGCGTGTC
>DWZK01000107.1 GCA_019117605.1 Candidatus Intestinimonas stercoravium
GAGGGGAACATCACCCGTGAGCAGCTGGCCGTGATGCTCTACCGGTACGCCGGCGGCGCCGCCGCCGGGGCGGACCTGAGCGCCTACCCCGATGCCTCCAGCGTGTCCTCCTGGGCCGTTGAGGCCATGGGCTGGGCCGTGAGCAACGGCATCCTGTCCGGCAACGAGGCCGGCCAGCTCAGCCCCGGCGGGGCCGCCACCCGCGCCGAGGTGGCCCAGATGCTGCTCAACTACAGCAGGATCTGAGCCGGAAAACAGCATAAGACCGGAAGGGGCCCCGGCGGCATCTGCCGCCGGGGCCCCTTTTGCCTCTCCATATCCCTGCCCCGGCCTTCCCCGGCGGAGCGGGGCGCCCCATGGACCGGAAAAGCCATACGGGCAAACGCCAGGGCCGGGACCGGAAAGGCGCCGGCCCTCGGCGCTCACAGCCTGTCCCGGGACCGGCCGGGCCATAGAAAAAGGCAGCTGCTTTTCGCAGCTGCCTCTTTTCCTCTCTGGGCGCTCACATATCCTCCAGGCGCTCCGCCAGGGCGGCCATGGGGTTGGGCTGATAGGACTCCACCTGGCCGTTGTCGCAGGCGGCGGCCAGAGCGGGGTCGATGGGCAGTCTGGCCAGGACCTCCAGGCCCAGGTCGGCGGCCACAGCCTCGATCTTGCTCTCCCCGAAGATGGCGTGCTCCTTGCCGCAGTCGGGGCACTTGAAATAGCTGTAGTTCTCCACGATCCCCAGCAGAGGGATGTCCATGAGCCCGGCCATGTTCACGGCCTTGGTGACGATCATCCGCACCAGGTCCTGGGGAGAGGTCACCACGATGACCCCGTCCACGGGCAGGGACTGGAACACGGTGAGGGGCACGTCGCCGGTGCCCGGGGGCATGTCCACGAACATATAGTCCACGTCTCCCCAGATCACGTCGGTCCAGAACTGCTTCACCGTGCCGGCGATCACGGGCCCCCGCCAGACCACGGGGTCGGTCTCGTGCTCGGTGAGGAGGTTGAGGCTCATGATCTCCACTCCGCTCTGGGTGACGGCGGGGTAGATGCCCAGCTCGCTGCCGGTGGCGTGGCCGTGGACGCCGAAGGCGGTGGGCACCGAGGGGCCGGTGATGTCGGCGTCCAGCACCGCCACCTTCTTGCCCCGGGCGGCCATGGCGGCGGCCAGAGAGCAGGTGACGGTGGACTTGCCCACGCCGCCCTTGCCGCTCATGACGGCGATCACCTTCCCGATCTTGGAGAGGGGATTGGCGGGGGCGTGGAAGTCCATGGGGGCGGTGCGCTCCCCGCAGCTCTCGCCGCAGGAGGAGCAGTCGTGCGTACACTCGGACATGGATAAGACTCCTTTTCCCTGTTTTTCAGTATTTCAGTATTTGAAGCGGGGCCGCGCCCCGGGTCAATAGTGGTAGCTCCCCCCGCCGATGAACTCCCGGAGCAGGGAGTCCCTGGGCACCAGCTCCTGGTCCAGGGGCGGGAAGTGCCGGAAGGCCTTCACCAGCTGCTTGAGCTCCGCGAAGCGCTCGTTGTCCGGAGAGACCTGGTCCACCGCCTCCGCCAGGGGGGCGGCGTAGTTGGCGAACACGGGCACCTCATAGCGGAGGGAGGAATCCACGACCACCTGGGCCCGGCCCTTGAAGGGGGAGATGTGGGCCTTCTCTCCCCGGCGCACATTATACCACATGGACAGGGTCTCCACCAGGTCGGTGCCCCGGAAGTTGTAGTCCCGCACCGCCCGCCGGGTGATCCTCATCCAGGTGCCCTTGAAGCGGAGGGCGTTCCCCTCCAGGATGTCCGACCGGGCGGAGATATAGAGGCCGGTGGCCTCCGGATGGCGGCCGGCGATGTCGTCGTTGAGGGCGTGGATGCCCTCGAAGATGGCGATCTCGTTCTTCCCCAGCTTCAGGGGCGTGCCCCGGCTGTCGTTGCGCATCTGGCGGGCGAACTCGAACTTGGGCACGATCACCCACTCCCCCCGGGTGAGCTTGGTGAAGGTCTCGTCCAGCAGGTCCATGTCCAGGAGCTTGGGGGACTCGTAATCGATATCCCCCTCGGCGTTCCGGGGGGCGGTGCGCCGGTCCAGGGTCTTGAAGTAGTTGTCCAGGGAGATCGTGTGGGTCTGCACCCCCCGGCGCTCCAGCTCCTGCTCCAGCTTCATGGCGGTGGTGGTCTTCCCCGAGCCGGAGGGCCCGGAGAGGAGGACGATGGGGGACTCCTTCATCCGCTCCAGGATGCGGTCCGCGGCGTCCTCCAGCCGCCGCTGGAACGCGCTGTCGCACTCGGCGATGAAGCCGGCGGGGTCGCCGGCGATCCGGCGTTGGATCTCCTCTAACTGGTAGGCCATTCGATCTCCTCCTTCTGGACGGCCAGGCGGTGGATCTGCTCGATATACTCCTTGGGGAACTTGGGGTCGGTGAGCCGGACCAGGCTCCCCGCCCCGGTGTCGATCAGCTTGGTCACGCCCCCGGCCCCCAGGGACAGGATGGAGTGGAGCTCCTCCATCATGCAGATGTTGTAGAGGCTCTCCGCCCCCGGCCTGCACCAGCCCACGTTCTCGAAGCCTCCGGACATGTACTTCTGCCGGTAGAGGTAATAGGGGACGTAGCCCGCCCCCCGCAGGGCGCTCCAGGCGTAGTCCAGCATGTCGGCCACGGCCTCCGGGGCGGGCAGGGCGGTCTCCCCCTCCTGGGCCAGCAGGCGGGAGCCCTTCTTCAGGGCCAGGGTGTGGACGGTGATGTTCTCCGGGCCCAGGGCCATCACCTGGTCCAGGGAGCGGCGGAAGCCCTCCGGGCTGTCGGCGGGGAGGCCGGCGATCAGGTCCATATTCACATAGGGGAAGCCCGCCGCCCGCACCAGCTCCCAGGCCCGGAGGATGTCCTCCGGCGTGTGGGAGCGGCCGATAGCCCGGAGGACCTTCTCCTCCATGGACTGGGGGTTCACCGAGATCCGGCCGCAGCCGTGGGCCCGGAGCACCGCGAGCTTCCCGGCGGTGATGGTGTCCGGCCGTCCCGCCTCCACGGTGTGCTCGGTGCAGGCGTCCAGGCCGATGTGCTCCTCCAGAGCGGTGAGCACCCGGTCCAGCTGTCCGGCGTCCAGGGTGGTGGGGGTGCCGCCCCCCATATAAAAGGTGCGCACCTTCTTCCCGCCCCGGCGGAGCCCCTCGCCGGCGGCGGCGATCTCCCGGCACAGGGCGTCCACATAGGGGGGCACCAGCTTCAGCGCCCGGCCCACGTCGGCGGAGATGAAGGAGCAGTAGGCGCAGCGGGTGGGGCAGAAGGGGACCCCCACATAGAGGGACACCTGGCCGGGCTCCAGGGATGCCTTGGCCTCCAGGGTGGCCCTGGCGCAGTCCATGGCCAGCCGCCGCCGCTCCGGAGAGACCCGGTACACGTCCCGGAGCTGGGCCTCCGCCTGGGCGGGGGAGAGGCCCCGCTCCATGGCCTTGGTGGGGATCTTCACCGGGCGCACCCCGGTGAGGGCCCCCCAGGGGGGCTCCTTCCCCAGGGCCTGGGTCCCCGCCCGGTAGAAGGCGTCCTTCAGCACCCGCTGGAGGGCCCGGTCCCGCTCCACCTTCCCCGCCGGGCCCGGGTCGGGGACCCGGGCGAAGCGGTCATAGACCTCGCCGCCCCAGGTGAGCACCGCGTGGGCGGTGGCCCACACCGGCCCCCGGGACAGGGAGAGGACCAGGTGGTCCTCCCCCTCCGCCGGGGGATCGTCCGGGTACTCCGGCCGCTGCCCGGGGAAGAGGGTCAGGAGCATCTGCTCGGCGGCGTATCGATAGTCATGTCCTCTGAGGTAGAGCTTCAAGGGCGGCGCCCTCCTTTGCCTGTGGTCTTGTGATGGAGGGAGGTCACGCCCGGCCCAGCGCCTCCCGGAGATAGTAGTTGCTCTTCCGCTCGGCGTCCAGGGTGGAGAGCCCCTCGTGGCCGGGGCAGACCCGGTAGTCCCCGGGCAGGGCCCCCAGCCTGGCCAGGGAGGCCATCATCTCCTGATAGCTGCCCCCGGGCAGGTCGGTGCGGCCGCAGGAGCCCCGGAACAGGGTGTCGCCGGTGAAGAGCACGTCTCCCACCTTCAGGGTCACCGAGCCCCGGGTGTGGCCGGGGGTGTGGAGCACCCCCACGGTGAGGGAGCCGACCTGCACCTCGTCCCCCTCCCCGTAGAAGCGCAGCTCCTCCTGGGGCAGGGGCGGGAAGATGCCGTGCCTGTCGCTCTTGGCGTCCAGATGGTGGATATAGATGGGGGTGCCGGGGCAGGCGGCCTCGATGTCCGCCACCGCGCCGGTGTGGTCGTAGTGGCCGTGGGTGAGGAGGATGGCGGCGAGCTCCAGGCCGGAGGCCTTCACCATGTCCAGCACCGCCGGGGCCCCGCCGCCGGGATCCACCACGGCGCAGACCTTCCGGGCCTCGTCCCCCAGGAGATAGCAGTTGGTGCCGATGGGGGGCACCTGGATGACGTTCACGATCATAGCGTCCACCTCTTTTTTCACATGTGATCGGTGTCCAGCAGGATGGTCACCGGGCCGTCGTTCTGGGAGTAGACCTGCATATCCGCCCCGAACCGGCCGTGCTGGGGCGGGAAGCCCAGGGCCTCGCACTGGGCCAGGAACTTCTCGTAGAGGGGGATGGCCACGTCCGGCTTGGCGGCCCCGGTGAAGCCGGGGCGGCGGCTTTTCGTATCCGCATAGAGGGTGAACTGAGAGACCACCAGGAGCTCGCCCCCCACTGTGGCCAGGTTCAGGTTCATCTTCTCGTTCTCGTCCTCAAAGACCCGCAGGCCTACGATCTTGTCCGCCATCTTGGCCACCTGGGCCTCGGTGTCGTTGGGGCCGATCCCCAGCAGCACCAGGAAGCCCCGGCCGATCCGGCCCACGGTCTCCCCGGCGATATCCACATGGGCCTGGGCCACCCGGGTCACCACTGCCCGCATATGCTTCACGCTCCTTCGATCTCTGGTCGTCTCGTGTGTCGTGTGTGCCTTTTCTGTGCCCTTTTGCCGCGCCCGCCGCGGGGGACGGGGGCTCCCGGAGGTCCCGCCTTTTGCGGGGCCCGGAGGGCAGGTCGCTCCTCGTCCAGCTTGAGCACCGCCATGTCGTCGAAGCAAAGTCCGCTTCTGCTCGGAACGCCCTGCCGGGCATTCCTCGCCCGCTCCCTTGCTTCTCCTCTCCAAACGGCACCCGCTTCGCTGGGCTGCCGTTTGGCTCTGCTTCGACTACTCCTCGTCCAGCTTCAAGACTGCCATGAAGGCCTCGGTGGGGATCTGCACCGTGCCGAGGCTCCGCATCTTCTTTTTGCCCTCTTTCTGCTTCTCCAGCAGCTTCTTCTTCCGGGTGATGTCGCCGCCGTAGCACTTGGCCAGCACGTCCTTCCGCATGGCCTTCACCGTCTCCCGGGCGATGATCTTGCCGCCGATGGCGGCCTGGATGGGCACCTCGAAGAGCTGGCGGGGGATGTTCTCCTTGAGCTTCTCGCACAGCCGCCGGGCCCGGGCATACGCCTTGTCCTTGTGGGCGATGAAGCTCAGGGCGTCCACCTGGTCCCCGTTGAGGAGCAGGTCCACCTTCACCAGCTCGCTGGGCTGGTAGCCCTCCAGCTCATAGTCCAGGGAGGCGTAGCCCTTGGTCCGGGCCTTCAGGGTGTCGAAGAAGTCGTAGATGATCTCGTTGAGGGGCATGGAGTAGTGGAGCTCCACCAGGTTGGTGTCCAGGTACTGCATGTCCTTGAACTCCGCCCGGCGCTCCTGGCACATGGGCATGATGTTGCCCACATAGTCCGGGGGGGTGAGGATGGTGACCTTGGCGCAGGGCTCCCGGGCCTCGAGGATATTGGCGGGGTCGGGGTAGTTGTGGGGGTTGTCCACATGGACCACCTCCCCGTCGGTCTTGGTGATCTCATAGATCACCGAGGGGAGGGTGGTGATGAGGTCCAGGTCGAACTCCCGCTCCAGCCGCTCCTGGACGATCTCCATGTGGAGCATCCCCAGAAAGCCGCACCGGAAGCCGAAGCCCAGGGCCACGGAGGACTCGGGCTCGAAGGAGAGGGCCGCATCGTTGAGCTGGAGCTTCTCCAGGGCGTCCCGCAGGTCGGGGTATTTGGAGCCGTCCTCGGTGTAGATGCCGCAGTAGACCATGGGCCGGGCGGGGCGGTAGCCGGGCAGGGGCTCCGCCGCCGGGGCCTCCGCCCCGGTGACCGTGTCGCCCACCCGGGTATCCTTCACGTCCTTGATGGAGGCGGTGAAGTAGCCCACCTCCCCGGCGATCAGCTCCCGGCAGGGCTCCATGCCGATGGGGAGCAGGTGGCCGCACTCCAGCACCTCGTATCTGGCCCCGGAGGCCATCATCTTCACCGGCATCCCGGTGCGGATGGTCCCCTCCATCACCCGGAAGTAGACGATGACGCCCCGGTATGGGTCGTACTGGCTGTCGAAGATCAGGGCTTTCAGGGGGGCGGCGGGGTCCCCCTTGGGGGCGGGGACGTTCTGCACGATGTCCTCCAGCACCGCCGGGATGTTGATCCCCAGCTTGGCGGAGATCTCGGGGGCGTCCAGGGCGGGCAGGCCGATCACGTCCTCCACCTCCTGCTTCACCCGCTGGGGGTCGGCGGCGGGGAGATCGATCTTGTTGATCACCGGCAGGATCTCCAGGTCGTGCTCCAGGGCCAGATAGGTGTTGGCCAGGGTCTGGGCCTCGATGCCCTGGGCCGCGTCCACCACCAGGATCGCGCCCTCGCAGGCCGCCAGGGAGCGGGAGACCTCATAGTTGAAGTCCACGTGCCCCGGCGTGTCGATCAGGTTGAGCTCATAGGTCTCGCCGTCCTGGGCTTTATAGTTGAGCCGCACCGCCCGGGCCTTGATGGTGATGCCCCGTTCACGCTCCAGGTCCATGTTGTCCAGGAGCTGGCTCTCCATCTCCCGCTCGGAGACGGCCCCGCACAGCTCGATCATCCGGTCGGACAGCGTGGACTTGCCGTGATCGATGTGAGCGATGATGGAAAAGTTGCGGATCTTCGATTGGTCAGTCATAGGCAGTTACCTCCGAAAAGAGATAGGGGATACCAGACCGGAGCCCAGCGGAGCGGGTCCGGTCTGGAGAGGACGAGCAGCGGAATGAGAGCGCTCTCCCCGCAGGGGGGAACGCTCGATATGGAGCTTGTGAGGACGAGGCGGCGCGGAGCGCCGGAAATAAAGTCATAAAAGAGGGGCCCCCGGACGCCGGAGGCGGCTGGGGAAAGGAGCCGCAAGGGAGCGGACCGCCTTTTCACCGGAGGTGGAAAGGAAGGGGAGCGGACTTTGCGGCGACGTGATCGATGTGCGCGAGGACGAACAGCGGGATGAGAGCGCTCTCCCCGCAGGGGGGGAACACCCGATATGGAGCTCGTGAGGCCGAAGCGCCGCCGGGCCATTCTCTCCTATTTTAGCATATCCCTGTGGAAAAGGGAACCGAAAGGGGGGCTATTTCTCCTCCAGCCGGCGGCCCACCCGCTCCCCGGTGTTGTGGATGATCTGGAGGAGGGACTGGTAAGCGCCGGGGTAGGACTGGGTGAGGGCGTCGTGGTTGATGGGGGGGAGGCTCCCCGACTCCTTGACCTGGGCGGCCAGGGCGTCCACATAGCGCACCTCGCTGACGCTCATGTCGGCGTTGGCCAGGCCGGAGACGAAGTTCCGGGCGGGGACGGCGAAGAAGTCCTCGTTGTTGTTGCCGTCGGCCCGGTACAGGTGGCGGAACATCTTGTACACCGCAGTGCCCAGGTAGTCGGCGCAGTACTTGATGGCATCCTTGCTGCCCGCCTTGCCCAGCAGGTCGAAGAGCACGCCGATGGAGTTCACCAGCAGCTTCTTGGACAGGGTGGCCATGATGCTGCCCCGGAGGACGTTGTCCTTCTCCGCGCTGTAGTCATAGAGGGCCTCCGCGTCCACGATGGTGGTACCGTCCCGGGTGAGGGTGCGCCCCAGCAGGAAGTCGGCGGACACGCCGTAGTAATCGCAGGCTTTGATCACGAAGGCCAGGCCAGGCTCCCGTATGCCGTTCTCATAGTGGGACAGGAGCGCCTGGCTGATGCCCAGATCCTTGGCCACCGAGCGCTGGGACACCCCTTTCTCTTTGCGGAGCAGCGTGAGGGACCGTGAAAAATCGGAAGACATAGTATGACACCTCGCAAAAAACAGTAGGTATAGTATATGAGGTAAAATACGAAAAGTAAAGAGGTAGGACAAATTTTTTCCCTTTCCCCGGCAAAACGGGGGATCGGCACAAAAATAAATTCCGAATTTTTGGATTTTTCTCAAATTCTGTCCTTGAGATATGGGGCGGGGGTGCTATAATGAAGGATAGGATCGGTCTTTTCGGACCGCAGGAAGAGGACTATCAAATCTATCAATGGAGGCCTGATCGCTATGCCCATGCATATGTTCCAGCAGCTCATCGACACTCTGAAGAAGAACCCCAAGAAGATCGTCTTTACCGAGGGCACCGACCCCCGTATCCTGGAGGCCAGCGCCCGGCTGCTCTCCGGCACCTGGCTCACCCCCGTCCTGGTGGGCAACCCCGACGCCATCCACGAGGCCGCCGAGAAGGCCGGCTTCAACGTCCGCGGCGCCATCATCATGGACCCTGACAACTACCCCCGCATGGAGGAGATGGTCCAGACCATGTGCGAGCTCCGCAAGGGCAAGATGACCGAGGAGCAGGTCCGGGCCTATCTGAAGCGGGCCAACTACTTCGGCACCATGCTGGTGAAGCTGGGCGAGGCCGACGCCCTCCTGGGCGGCGCCACCTACTCCACCGCCGACACCGTCCGCCCCGCCCTCCAGCTCATCAAGACCAAGCCCGGCCACAGCATCGTCGCCTCCTGCTTCATCATGGTCCGCGAGGACGTGGGCGGCAACACCGTGCTGGCCATGGGCGACTGCGCCATCAACATCAAGCCCACTGTGGAGCAGCTGGTGGAGATCGGCATCGGCTGCGCCGACTGCGCCAAGGTCTTCGGCATCGATCCCCAGGTGGCCTATCTGAGCTACTCCACCAAGGGATCCGGCTCCGGCGAGGACGTGGACAAGATGCGGGAGGCCGCCGCCAAGGCCAAGGCCGCCCGGCCCGACCTGGCCATCGAGGGCGAGCTCCAGTTCGACGCCGCCGTCTCCCCCAAGGTGGCCGAGACCAAGTGCAAGGGCCTGCCCGTCGCCGGCAAGGCCAACACCTTCATCTTCCCCGACATCAACGCCGGCAACATCGGCTACAAGATCGCCCAGCGCCTGGGCAACTTCGACGCCTACGGCCCCATCCTCATCGGCCTCAACGCCCCCATCAACGACCTGTCCCGCGGCTGCAACGCCCAGGAGGTCTATTCTATGGCCATCATCACCGCCGCGCTGAGCTAAAAAGGCGAGAAAGAAGTACATCCTGCCGCCGCTCTGAGCTGAGAAGAAGAGCGGTACGTCCCTCCCCTCCGGGGCGGAGGGCCCTGCATCCATAACGCGCCGCGCCCGCGGACCCCTGTGAGGACTGGTCCGCGGGCGCTTTTTATCCTACAGGACCGCATCTCCGCCCCAGGCGGAGCACAGAAAGGAAGCGAACGCCATGAACATACGGGAAGAACTGGGCCGCCGGGTGCTGATCCTGGACGGGGCCATGGGCACCATGCTCCAGAGCGCCGGCCTGCCGGCGGGACAGGAGCCGGAGCTGTGGAACGTGCAGCGGCCGGAGGCCGTGCTGGACATCCACCGGCAGTACCTGGCCGCGGGGGCGGACATCGTCACCGCCAACACCTTCGGGGCCAACAGCGTGAAGCTCTCCGGCCGCCCGGTGGAGGAGCTGGCCGCCGCCGGGGTCCGGCTGGCCCGGCAGGCGGTGGAGGAGGCCGGGCACGGCTGGGCGGCCCTGGACGTGGGCCCCACCGGGCGGCTCCTCCGGCCCGCCGGGGACCTGGGCTTCGAGGAGGCCGTGGCCGCCTACGCCGGGGCCGTCCGGGCGGGGGCGGAGGCGGGGGCGGACCTGGTGCTCATCGAGACCATGAGCGACCTCTACGAGGCCAAGGCCGCCGTGATCGCCGCCAAGGAGAACTGCGGCCTGCCCATCTTCGTCACCGTGGTGCTGGACCAGCGGGGCCGCCTCCTCACCGGCGGGGACCTCCCCGCCGCCGTGGCCCTGCTGGAGGGCCTGGGGGTGGACGCCCTGGGCCTCAACTGCGGCCTGGGCCCCGACCAGATGGCCGCCCTCTTCCCCCAGCTGCGGGAGCAGACCTCCCTCCCCATCCTGATCCAGCCCAACGCGGGACTGCCCGAGTGCGTGGACGGCTGCACCCGCTTCCACGTGGGCCCGGAGCCCTTCGCGGAGGAGATGGCGGGGCTGGTCCGGGCGGGGGCCTGGCTGGCGGGGGGCTGCTGCGGCACCACCCCGGACCACATCCGGGCCCTGGCCGCCGCCTGCCAGGACATCGCCCCCCTGCCCCTGGCGCCCAAGCGCCGGACCTGGGTGTCCTCCTACGCCCGGACGGTGGTCTTTGGGGAGGAGCCGGTGCTGATCGGCGAGCGGATCAACCCCACCGGCAAGTCACGGCTCAAGCAGGCCCTCCGGGAGGGGGACGTGGACTATGTGCTCCGGGCGGCGGTGGAGCAGCAGGAGCGGGGGGCCCATGTGCTGGACGTGAACGCGGGCCTGCCCGACATCGACGAGGCCGCCGTCCTCTCCCGGCTGATCGTGGAGATCCAGGGGGTCTGCGACCTGCCCCTCCAGATCGACACCGCCCACCCGGCGGCCATGGAGCGGGCCATGCGGCTCTACAACGGCCGGCCCCTGGTGAACTCGGTGAGCGGCAAGCGGGAGAGCATGGAGGCGGTGTTCCCCCTTCTGAAGAAGTATGGCGGCACGGCGGTGGCCCTGACCCTGGACGAGGGGGGCATCCCCCCCACGGCGGAGGGGCGGCTGGCGGTGGCCCGGCGGATCCTGGAGGAGGCCGCCGCCTGGGGCATCCCCAAGGAGGACCTGATCTTCGACCCCCTGGCCATGACCATCAGCGCCGACCCCGCCGCCGCCAAGGTCACCCTGGAGGCCCTGGCCCTCATCCGGCGGGAGCTGGGCTGCGCCACGGTGCTGGGGGTGTCCAACGTGTCCTTCGGCCTGCCCCGGCGGGAGAAGGTGAACGCCTCCTTCTTCCTCCTGGCCCTGGAGAAGGGCCTCTCGGCGGCGATCCTGGACCCCAGGTCGGAGGCCATGCTGGACGCCTGGCGGACCTGGCGGGCCCTCAGCGGCCTGGACGAGAGCTGCAAGGACTACATCGCCGCCATGTCGGGGGGAGAGGCCGCCCCCGCCCCCGCCGCCCCGGCGGAGGGGCCCGGCCTGGAGGAGGCGGTGCTCCGGGGGCTCCGGGACAGCGCCCGGGCCGCCGCCCGGGCCGCCCTGGACGGGGGCGCGGAGCCCCTGGACCTGATCGCCTCCGCCCTGGTGCCCGCCCTGGACCAGGTGGGGGCCCGGTTCGAGGCCGGGACCCTCTATCTGCCCCAGCTCCTCCTCAGCGCCGACGCGGCCAAGGCCGCCTTCGAGCTGCTGCGGGAGCGGATGTCCGCCGGAGCGGGGGCCCTCCCCGCCTCCAAGGGGAAGGTGGTGCTGGCCACCGTGAAGGGGGACGTCCACGACATCGGCAAGAACATCGTGAAGGTGCTCCTGGAGAACTACGGCTACCAGGTGGTGGACCTGGGCCGGGACGTGGCCCCCCAGGCGGTGGCCGACGCGGTGGTCCGGGAGGGGGCCGGGCTGGTGGGCCTGTCCGCCCTCATGACCACCACCGTGGGCAGCATGGAGGAGACGATCGCCCTCCTGCGCCGCGCGGCCCCGGACTGCCGGATCATGGTGGGCGGCGCGGTGCTCACCGAGGACTACGCCCGGCGGATCGGCGCGGACTTCTACGGCCGGGACGCCATGAGCGACGTGCGCTACGCCGACAGCCTCCAGGGCTGACGGGCGGCCCGGCTCCGGGGGCCGCCCGCCCCCGCCGTACAAAGAAAATTCATTTTCTTTCCGCCCCGTGTATGGTATAATATCATGACCAACGTCCCTCTCTGGAAGAGAGAGGCGGAGAACGGAGAGGAGGCACCGCCGTGAAGAACAAGATCACCGTCTCCATCGCCGGGCAGACCTACCACCTGGTGGCCTCGGAGGACGCGGAGTACATGGAAAAGGTGGCCGCCCATGTGGACGGCAAGATCCAGGAGCTGCTGGAGGGGACCCGTCTCTCCCTGGTGGACGGGGCGGTCCTGGGGGCGCTGAACATCGCCGACGCGTATTTCAAGGAGGTGGAGGCCTCCGAGAACCTCCGCCGCCAGCTCAAGGAGCTCCTGGAGGAGAGCGCCAAGCTCAAGTCGGAGCTCTCCGAGGCCAAGCGGGAGATCTTCAAGCTCCAGAACCGGAAGTGACTGGGGCCGCGCGTGGGCCGGAGCGGTCCGCGCCCACGCGCCTATAACGCTTATGGAGGAAACAGCATGCTGGAACTGCTCGCCCCCGCCGGGTCGCCGGAGGCGGTGACCGCCGCCGTGCAGTCGGGCGCCGACGCGGTCTATCTGGGATATGGGGATTTCAACGCCCGCCGCAACGCCAAAAACTTCTCTCTGGAGGAGCTGGGGGCGGCGGTCTCTTATTGTCACGTCCGGGGGGCCAAGGTCTACCTGACCCTCAACACCCTGGTCACCGACCGGGAGCTCCCCGCCGCCGCCCAGGTGGCCGCCGAGGCCGCCGGCGCGGGGGTGGACGCGGTGCTGGTCCAGGATCTGGGCGTGCTGCGGATGCTGCGGCAGGCCGCCCCCGGCCTGGCCGTCCACGGCTCCACCCAGCTCACCGTCCACAGCCTGGACGGGGCCCGCCGGTGCGCCGACCTGGGCATGAGCCGGGTGGTCCTCTCCCGGGAGCTCTCCCGGGACGCCATCGAGCACATCTGCACCCACTCCCCCATCGAGATCGAGGTGTTCGTCCACGGGGCCCTGTGCATGTGCTACTCCGGCCAGTGCTACCTGTCCTCGGTGATCGGGGGGCGGTCGGGGAACCGGGGCCTGTGCGCCCAGCCCTGCCGGCTCAAGTACGGCTGGGGGCGGCGGGCGGACGGCAACCCCCTGTCCCTCAAGGACATGTCCCTGGCCGGGCACCTGCGGGAGCTGCGGAAGATGGGGGTCAAGTGCCTGAAGATCGAGGGCCGGATGAAGCGGCCGGAGTACGTCTCGGTGGTGACGGGGATCTACGCCCGGGCCATCCGGGAGGACCGGGAGCCCACGGCGGAGGAGCTGGCCCAGCTGGAGGCCGCCTTCTCCCGCCAGGGCTTCACCGAGGGGTACTATCTGGACCGGAAGGGCCCGGACATGTTCGGCGTCCGGGAGGAGGGGCCCGAGCCCCGGGAGCTCTTCGCCAAGGCCCGGGCGTTCTACCAGGGGGGCGAGCGGCAGCGGGTCCCCGTGACCTTCTACGCCATGGTCCGGCCGGGCGAGCCGGTGCAGGTGGGGGCCCGGGACCCGGAGGGCCGGGTGGCCACCGCTCAGGGCCCCCTCCCGGAGGAGGCCCGCACCCGCCCCCTCACCGCCGGGGACGTGGAGAAGCAGCTCTCCCGCACCGGCGGCACCCCCTATCTGTGCCGCGGGGTCCGGGCCCTGGTGGAGCCGGGGCTGTCCACGCCGGTGGCGGGGCTCAACGCCCTGCGGCGGCAGGTGCTGGAGGACCTGACCCGGCAGCGTGGGGCGGCTCCCCCCGCGGAGACCGGGATCTTCCGCCCCGGCGTCCGCTATGAGAACAGGGCGGAGCCCCCCGTGCCCATCTTCTCCTGCCGCCGGGCGGAGCAGCTCACCGGCGCGCTCATGGACCTGGGCCCCGCCCTGGTCTACCTGCCCCTGGAGGAGGCCGCCGCCCACCCGGAGGCGGTGGGCGAGCTGGTCCGCCGGGGCATCGGGGCGGGGGTGGTCCTGCCCCGGATCTGCTGGGACCGGGAGCGGCCGGAGCTGGCGCGGCAGCTCTCCCGTGCCCGGGAGGCCGGGGCATCCGACGCCCTGGCGGGCACCCTGGACCTGATCGACGCCGCCCGGGACGCCGGCTTCCGCCTGCGGGCGGACTTCGGCCTGGGGGTGTACAACTCCCAGGCCCTCAAGGTGCTCAGGGACCTGGGCTTCGTCTCCGCCACCGCCTCCTTCGAGCTGAAGCTCCCCCAGATCCGGGACCTCTCCAAGCGGATCGACACGGAGATCGTGGTCTACGGCCGCCTGCCCCTGATGATCGCGGAGAACTGCATCGTGAAGAACAGGGACGGGGGCTGCCGCCGGGGCTGCGAGGTCCCCGGCGGGGCCCTCCTCACCGACCGGAGGGGGGAGCGCTTCCCCGTCCTCCGGGCCCCCGGCTGCCGCAGCGAGATCTTCAACGCCAAGACCCTCTTCCTGGCGGACAAGGCCGCCGACTACCGGGGGATCGGGGCCTGGGGCGCCCGGCTCCTCTTTACCACCGAGAGCCCCCAGGAGTGCCTCCAGGCCGCCCGGCGGTATCTGGAGGGGGGCGCCTGGGCTCCCCGGGACCTGACCCGGGGCCTCTACTACCGGGGCGTGGAGTGACCGCGCCCGTGACTGTTTTCCCATTTTGGAGGTCATGATAGATATGGAACTCAAGATCAAGGCCGTCTCCCCCAAGGTGGGCGGAGAGATCCCCCTGCCCTACTACGCCAGCGCCGGCGCCGCCGCCATGGACCTCCACGCCTGTGTGGACGGCCCGGTAGAGGTGGCCCCCCGGGCCCTGGTGAGCATCCCCACCGGGGTGGCCATCGCCCTGCCCTCGGCGGACTATGTGGCCCTGGTGTTCGCCCGCTCGGGCCTGGGCATCAAGCACGGGGTGGCCCTCTCCAACGGGGTGGGGGTCATCGACAGCGACTACCGGGGGGAGATCCGGGTGGGGCTCACCAACCTCTCCGACGTCCCCTATACCGTCCAGCCCGGGGACCGGATCGCCCAGCTCATGGTGACGCCGGTGGTCCGGCCCGCCCTGGTGCAGGTGGAGGAGCTGGACGAGACCCAGCGGGGGACCGGCGGCTTCGGCTCCACCGGGAAGTGAGGGCGGCGATGGATATGGAGATCGTACTGGCCTCCGGCTCCCCCCGCCGGCGGCAGCTCCTGGAGCAGATCGGCCTCACCGGCTTCCGGGTGCTCCCCTCCGACGCGGACGAGTCCCTGCCCGATGGGATCGCCCCCGGGGAGGCGGTGGAGCGCCTCTCCGCCCGGAAGGGGGCGGCGGTGGCCGCCCAGGCTCGCCCCGGCGCACTGGTGATCGCCGCCGACACGGTGGTGGCCCTGGACGGGGCCATCCTGGGCAAGCCCCGGGACGAGGGGGAGGCCCGGGAGATGCTCTCCGCCCTCTCCGGCCGCACCCATCAGGTGTACACCGGGGTGAGCCTCTTCCATCCGGGCGGGCGGCGCACGGAGCACGAGGTCACCGCCGTCACCTTCCGCCCCCTCTCACAGGAGGAGATCGCCGCCTATGTGGCCACCGGAGAGCCCATGGACAAGGCGGGGGCCTACGGCATCCAGGGCCTGGGGGCCCTGCTGGTGGAGCGGCTGGAGGGGGACTATTTCAACGTCATGGGCCTGCCCCTGTGCCGGCTGGGGCGGATGCTCGCCGCGGCGGGCGTCCGGCTGCTGTGAGGGGGCCCGCCGATAAAGGAGAGGCGCATTGAAGGACTTTTTTCAGAAAAACGGACTGCTCATCCTGATCATCGCCGTGCTGCTGGCCGCCATCACGGCGGTGTTCTCCTATGCCTTCCAGGGGGCGCCCAGCCCCCTGTCCAACGTGCTGGGGGTGGTGACCACCCCGGTGCGCAACGGCGTGTCCTCTCTGGCCGAGTGGGTGGAGGGGATCTACAGCTACACCTTCCGCTACGACGAGCTGGAGGCGGAGAACCAGCGGCTCCAGGAGGAGAACGCCCGGCTCCAGCAGGAGCTCCGGCAGGCCTCGGCGGACAGCCAGGAGAACGAGCGGCTGCGGGAGCTGCTGGGCCTGCGGGAGCAGCGGCGGGACTTCGTGTTCGAGTCGGCCACCGTCACCGCCCGGAGCAGCACCAACTGGGCCTCCACCCTCACCCTGAGCAAGGGGGCGGACTGGGACATCGCCGCCGGGGACTGCGTGATAGACGCCTCCGGGGACCTGGTGGGGATCGTGGAGGAGGTGGGCGCCAACTGGTGCACCGTCCTCACCGTGCTGGACGCCAACCTGGAGATGGGGGGCCTCATCGCCCGCACCGAGTCCACGGCGGTGCTGGAGGGGGACTTCGACCTCATGGGCCAGGGGCGGCTGAAGATGACCTATCTCCCCGCCGACACCGAGCTCATCCCCGGCGACCTGGTGCTCACCACCAGCATGGGGGGCAACTACCCCTCCGACCTGGTGGTGGGGACCATCGAGTCCATCCACAGCGATGCCTCGGGCATGTCCCGGTACGCGGTCATCGCCCCCGCCGCCGACCTGGACAGCCTGGTCCAGGTGTTCGTGATCACCGATTTCGACATCGTGGAATAGGGGGGAGGGCGCCTTGACCCGTCAGGACTTCTTGTACAAATGGTTCTTCTACGGCCTGTCCCTGCTGCCGGTGTGGTGGCTGGAGCTCTTCGTCCTCTCCCGCTTCCCCGTGCTGGGGGCGACCCCCATGCTGCTGCCCCTGGCGGCGGTGGCGGTGGCGGTGCTGGAGGGGAGCGTGTCCGGGGCCGGCTTCGGCCTGGCGGTGGGGGTGCTCTGCGACGCGGTGTACTACGGCGGCTGGGGCGGCATGACCCTGGGCATGTGCCTCATCGGCTGGGGGGCCGGGGCGGCCGCCCAGTACGTCCTCCGGCCCAACTTCGGCGGCTGCCTCCTCTGCTCCGCCGGGGCCCTGGCGGCCATCGACCTGTTCCGGGTGGCGGCGGGCCTGTTCACCGGCCTGGGCAGTCTCTCCGGCCTGCTGGAGGTGGCGGTGCCGGAGATCCTCTGGTCCCTGTGTTTCGTGTGCCTGATCTATCCCTGGTATACCTGGGTGCGGCGGCGCATCGTGAAGTTCCTCCGCCTGTGACCGGCGGAGAGAAAGGAGCCCCATGGAAGGGAAACGATTCCAAACGCGTGTGCGGGGGATCCTACTGCTGCTGGCAGTGGTGCTGATGGGCTTCGTGTGGGTCCTCTACGACCTGCAGTACGTCCACGGAGAGGACTACCTGGAGCAGTCCCGGCGGCGGATCGCCAAGACCGAGACGGTGGAGGCCGCCCGGGGAGAGATCCTGGACCGGTACGGCCGGGTGCTGGTGTCCAACCGCACCGGCTACAACGTGAGCCTGGACACCTCCTTCATGGGGGAGGAGCGCAACCAGATCCTCCTGGAGCTGCTGGCGATCTGCCGGGAGGAGGGGGTGGCCTGGTCCGACTCCCTCCCCGTGTCCGGGGAGGCCCCCTGGACCTTCGCCCTGGCGGACGCCTCGGAGCGGACCGTCTCCAACCTCCGGGCCTTCTCCGCGGCCTATGACCTGGAGGCCCTGGTGCCCAGCGGCAACGAGGTGGAGGCCGCCGCCTCCACCGGGGCCCTCCTCCCCGCGGAGGACTGGCTGGCCGCCGTGCGGAGCGCCTTCGATATCGATCCCGCCCTCTCCGGCCAGGAGACCCGGGACCTCATCGGGGTGCTCTATGAGCTCACCCTCCGCGCCCGGGAGATCACCTACAACGCCTATGTGTTCGCCGAGGACGTGAGCATGCCCTTCATCGTGAAGGTGAAGGAGGCGGGGCTGGCGGGGGTGAGCATCGTGCCCACCTCGGTGCGGGAGTACAACACCGCCTACGCCGCCCACCTGCTGGGCCGGGTGGGCCCCATCTACCCCGAGGAGGTGGAAGAGTACACCGCCAAGGGCTACGCCCTCAACGCCTATGTGGGCAAGGACGGGGTGGAGGCGGCCTTCGAGGACTACCTCCACGGCTCCCCGGGCACCCGGGCCCTGGAGACCAACGACCAGGGCAAGGTGGTCAGCGGGGACGACAACTGGCTGGTGGACGGGGAGACGGGAGAGGCCATGGCCCCCGACCCGGGGGACAACGTGGTCCTCACCCTGGACATCGAGCTGCAGGAGGCGGTGGAGCGGATCCTGGCCGCGGGCATCGAGGGGCTGGACTCGGAGGACACCGAGGGCGGCGCGGCGGTGGTGATCGACGTGAGCGACGGGGGCGTGCTGGCCATGGCCTCCTACCCCACCTTCGACCTGTCCACCTACACCCAGAACTACAACGCCCTCCTCTCCGACCCCCTCTCCCCCCTGCGCAACCGGGCCACCCAGGAGATCTACCCCCCCGGCTCCACCTTCAAGATGGTCACCGCCATCGGCGCCCTGGAGGAGGGGATCGTCGAGCCGGACACCGAGATCCTGGACACCGGCCGCTACCGCTATTGGGACGACTACCAGCCCCAGTGCTGGTATTACCGGGACTACGGCCAGACCCACGGCCTGGAGAACGTGTCCGAGGCCATCCGGGACTCCTGCAACGTGTTCTTCTTCGACGCGGGCCGCCGGCTGGGCATCAGCAAGCTGGAGGAGTACGCCGCCATGTTCGGCCTGGGGGAGCCCACGGGCATCGAGCTCTATGAGGAGACCGGCTACATGGACGGCCCCGAATACACCGAGAGCCTGGGTCAGACCTGGTACGAGGGCAACACCCTCCCCGCCGCCATCGGCCAGGGCAACAGCCGCTTCACCCCCCTCCAGCTGGCCAACTATGTGGCCACCCTGGCCAACGGGGGCACCCACTACTCCGCCCACCTCCTCAAGGAGGTGAAGTCCAACGACTTCTCCCAGGTGGTCTACGAGCGGGAGCCGGAGGTGCTGAACCAGCTGACCATCGACCCGGAGAACCTCTCCGCGGTCACCCAGGGCATGCTGATGGTGACCACCGAGGGCTCCGCCCGGTCCTATTTCGCGGGCCTGACCGACATGGGGATCTCCGTGGCCGCCAAGACCGGCTCCGCCCAGGTGAGCAGCACCACCGAGTCCAACGCCCTCTTCGTGGCCTTCGCCCCCTACGAGGACCCGGAGATCGCCCTGGCCATCGTGGTGGAGCGGGGCGGCTCCGGCTCCACCCTGGCCAGCATCGCCGCCCAGATCCTGGAGTACTACTTCTCCTCCGGCGGCGGCATGGAGACCGTGGCCCAGGAGAACACCCTCCTGCCCTGACCCGCCTCTCCGCCATATCTACTCATTTTAGGGAGCTGAGAAACATGGAGACAAGCTTCATCCCCCTCCTCTTCGGGGGAGACATCAACGTCTACAGCATGGCCCGGGCCTTCCACGAGGCCTACGGCATCCGTTCCGCCGCCTACGGCAAGTTCGCCACCGGCGTGTGCTATGAGAGCGCCATCCTGGACTACCGGACCTGCGCCCGGAACGAGGACGGCCCCACCTTCCTGGAGAACGTGCGCGCCTTCGCCCGGGAGCACGGGGACAAGACGGTACTGGTCATCGGCTGCGGGGACAGCTACGTCAGGCTGGCCGCCCAGTATAAAGACCAGTTCCCCCCCAATGTCATCGCCCCCTACGCGGACCTGTCCCTGATAGAGGCCCTCACCGACAAGGAGCGCTTCTACCGGCTCTGCGCCCGGTACGGCATCGACTGCCCCGCCACCTTCGTCTACCGGCGGGAGATGGGCCGCGACTTCCAGCTCCCCTTCGATCCCCCCTATATCTGCAAGCCCGCCAACGGCGTCCACTACTGGGAGCACGACTTCCCGGGCAGCGAGAAGGTGTTCACGCTGGACAGCCGGGAGGCGCTGGAGGCCACCCTGGACAAGGTGTACGCCGCCGGCTATCCCGACGCCATGATCATACAGGAGCGCATCCCCGGGGACGACAGCTTCATGCGGGTGCTCACCTGCTACTCCGGCCAGCGGGGCAGGGTGGAGCGCATGTGCCTGGGCCATGTGCTCCTGGAGGAGCACACCCCCCACGGCACCGGCAACCACGCCGTCATCCTCACCGAGAACAACGACCCCCTCTGCGAGAAGTTCCGGGCGCTCCTGGAGGGGGAGGGCTTCGTGGGCTTCTCCAACTTCGACATCAAGTACGACCAGCGGGACGGGAAGTACAAGGCCTTCGAGCTCAACGCCCGCCAGGGCCGCAGCAACTACTACGTCACCGGCGCGGGCTGCAACCTGGCCCGCCTCCTGGTGGAGGACCTGGTGGAGGGCCGCGGGCCGGAGCCGGAGATCGTCCATGCCCCCTCCCTCTGGATGGTGGTCCCCCGGAAGGTGGCCTTCGATTACACCCCCAAGGCCTACCACCAGGAGATGAGGGAGCGGATCCGCGCCGGCGCGGTGGTCAACCCCCTGCTCTACTCCCCCGACTCCGCTTTCAAGCGGAAGCTCCGCCTGGAGAAGAACCAGCTGGGCCACTTCGTCAAGTTCAAAAAGTACTACGCCCGGCCCCAGTGACCGCATAGAGACGCCGCCCCCTGCCGATGGCAGGGGGCGGCGTCAATTGTTCTCCACAGCCTGTGGAGGAAGTTCACCGGGCCAGCCGGGCCAGCACGGCGGTGAAATAGTCCGGCAGGGGGCACTCCACCGTCAGCCGCCGGCCGGTGCGGGGGTGGAGGAAGGAGAGCCGCCGGGCGTGGAGGCACTGCCCCGCCAGGCCGGGCACCGGCTTTTTGGACCCGTACACCGTGTCCCCCAGGAGGGGGTGGCCGATGGAGGCCATGTGGACCCGGATCTGGTGGGTGCGGCCGGTCTCCAGCCGGCACTGGATGTGGGTATGGCCGGGGTAGCGGGCCAGCACCCTCCAGTGGGTCACGGCCCGGCGGCCCTCCCTGTCCACGCACATCTTCTTCCGGTCCACCGGGTGGCGTCCGATGGGGGCGTCCACGGTGCCCTGGTCCTCCCGGAGGCCCCCCACGCACACCGCCTCGTACTCCCGGTAGAGGCTGTGGTCCTGGAGCTGCTCCGCCAGGGCCAGGTGGGCGGCGTCGTTCTTGGCGGCGATGATGAGGCCGGAGGTGTCCCGGTCGATGCGGTGGACGATGCCGGGGCGGAGGGCCCCGTTGATGCCCGAGAGGCTGTCCCCGCAGTGGTAGAGCAGGGCGTTGACCAGGGTGCCATCGGGGTGGCCGGGGGCGGGGTGGACCACCATGCCTACCGGCTTGTCCACCACGATCACATCGGCATCCTCATACACCACGTCCATGGGGATGGGCTGGGGGAGGATGTCCACCGGCTCCGGGTCGGGGAGGGTGAGCTCCACCCGGTCCCCCGGCGAGGGGCGGGCGTTCTTCTTGGCGGGGCGGCCGTTGAGGAGGACCCGCCCCTCCTCCAGCAGCCGCTGGGCGGCGGAGCGGGTGAGCCCCTCCACCTCCCGGGAGAGGAGCTGGTCCAGCCGCTCCCCCTCCCGGTCAGCGGTCAGCAGCACGGGCGTCATCCCCGTCCCCCTCCTTTTTCTCCAGCTTGTCATAAAAGAAGAGGAAGTAGATGCAGAAGGCGATGCCGCCGCACACCACGCACACGTCGGCCACGTTGAACACCGCGAAGCGCATGAACTGGAAGTTGAACATGTCGGTGACATAGCCGAAGGCCACCCGGTCGATCAGGTTGCCCACCGCCCCGGCCAGCACCACCGACAGGGCGGCCACGCCGAATGGATGGGCGACCACCCGCTTCACCAGCACGCCCAGGATGACCAGGGACACCACGGCGGAGATCAGGGTGAGCACCCATGTGTGCTCGGAGAAGAGGGAGAAGGCCGCCCCGGTGTTCTGCCAGTAGGTGAGCTCCATGATCCCCGGCAGGAAGGGGAGGGAGGTGCCCAGGGGGATGTTGGTCCGGACGAGATATTTCACCAGCTGATCTGCCGCCACCAGGACCAGGGTGAGAAGGACATAGGGCATGATATCGCTCCTTACAGCATAGATGGCCGGCCGGGGCCGACGGTAGCTCTTTCTATTATATCAGCCCCCGGGGGCCAGGGCAACGGCGAAAAAGGGGAGATCTCTCCGGGGCAGAAAAAGGGGAGATCTCTCCGGGGCGGCGGCCGGCTCCCCGTGGACGCCCCTCTCGATGGGCTCCACGGCCTTCTCCTTGACAACCCGGCCCGCCTGAGATACAATAAAAAGAACCATATCGTAGACCGAATAACAGGGGCGCTGGATGCAATTCCGGCTGAGATCAGGGCGTAGCGCCGCCCGTGTCCCTCATACCTGATCCGGGTAATGCCGGCGTAGGGAGCCATATCCTGATGATATGCTGTCGTTTCTCCTGTACCGCATTGCGCCTTCCCCGGTCTGCGATGCGGTATTTTTATCGAGAAGGAGAAATGTCCCATGGCGAACACGAACCAGACCACTGCCGTGCAGAGGAGCCACCTCCGGGTGCGCATGCTCTGCGAAGGGGCCATCATGGTGGCCCTGGCCCAGATCCTCAGCTTCATCAAACTCATGGAGCTGCCCAACGGCGGCTCCCTCACCCCCGCCATGTTCCCCATCCTCCTCTTCGCGGTGCGCTGGGGCCTGAAGGACGGCCTGCTGGCCGGTTTCGTCTTCGGCCTGCTCCAGCTCATCTTCGACGGGGCCTATGCCTGGGGCTGGCAGTCCATGCTGCTGGACTACCTGCTGGCCTTCACCCCCCTGGGACTGGCCGGCCTCTTCAAGGGCAAGAGCTGGGGCATCTTCCCCGGCACCATCCTGGGCTGCGCCGCCCGGTTCGTCGTCCACTTCATCAGCGGCATCACCATCTACCGCATCCTGGTCCCCACCGAGGTGCTGGGCACCGTCTTCGACGACCCCACCCTCTACTCCATCGTCTACAACGGCTCCTACATGCTCCCCAACACCATCCTGGCCCTGGTCATCGCCGGGCTGCTGTATGTGCCGCTGAAGAAGTTCTATGTGGGGGCCGACATCCCGAAAGCCTGACATAAGATAGAAAGGTGGGTCCCCCGTGGATAAATTCGCAGGTGTGCTCCTGGCCAGTGACTTCGACGACACCCTCTACTGTGACGAGGGGGGCGTCCCCTCCGCCAACCTGGAGGCCCTGGGATATTTCCTGCGGGAGGGCGGGCGCTTCACCGTGGCCACCGGCCGGGCCAAGCGGACCTTCGCCCCCCACTTCCACGACGTGCCCATCAACGCCCCGGTGATCCTGTCCAACGGGGCCCTGCTCTACGACTTCGCCGCCGGGCGCACGGTGGTGGACCTGCCCCTGCCCCCTCAGGCGGCGGAGGACCTCACCGCCCTGGCGGACGCCTTCCCCAGCCTGGGGGTGGAGGTCTACCACGGCAGCGACGTGTACATCCACCACCCCAACGCGTATACCCACCGCCATGTGCTGCGGGTGGACACCACCTGGACCCCCATGGCCCTGGCCGGCATGCCCCAGCCCTGGAGCAAGGCGGTGATACAGGACGACCACGCCGTGCTGCTGGAGGCCCAGGCCTGGCTGAAGGCCCGCTGGCCGGAGCGGTACGAGGTGATCTTCTCCAACGCGGTCCTCCTGGAGTGCACCGCCCGGCACGCCACCAAGGGGGGCATGGTCCTCCGTCTGGCGGAGCTGCTGGGCGTGGAGCGGAAGGACCTCTACTGCGTGGGGGACAACCAGAACGACCTGTCCATGCTGGCCGTCTCCGCCGTCCCCTTCGCCCCCGCCAACTGCGCCCAAGAGCTCAAGGACTGGGGGGCCGTCCTCCTGCGCCCCTGTCCCCAGGGCTCCATCGCCGACCTGATCGAGCGGCTGGACGCACGGTATTGAGTCCATGGAACAGCCCGGATCCCCGGGCCCATAGGCAGCCTGTCCCGGACGAACGGCCGCCGGACCTCTTGGAAGAGGTCCGGCGGCCGTCTGTTTTTCCGTCTATGTCCCGCCCCGCAGCGCCCCCTGTCCGGGTCCACAGGCTATTGACAACAATCGAACAGATGTTGTATAATCTTATCGAACAAAAGTTTCATCTTTTCGACACGGGCCGCCCGGGTCCGGAATATGGGACCCTGTTCCTGATAGGATAGGCGTACAGAGGAGGGAGCCGCCGATGGAGACCGTCTACTACCGCACGTCCAACTTCATCCGCCATCAGGGCGATGTGGTGGACCTGGAGGCATACCGCCGGAAGCTGGCCGCGGCCCGCCGGGCGGAGGAGCACAGGGAAGCGCCCGCAGCGGAGGCCCCGGCCGTCCTCCGCCTCCTCCCGCAGGAGAGCCCCGCCCGGCGCCGGGCCCGGAAGCTCCGCCGGGGGGCCCGGAAGCTCCACGCCGCCCTGGACCTGGGGGCCAGCCTGTCGGTGGCGGTCTTCGCCGCCGTGGCGGTGGTCCA
Organism: Candidatus Intestinimonas stercoravium; assembly: GCA_019117605.1. GTDB lineage: Bacteria > Bacillota > Clostridia > Oscillospirales > Oscillospiraceae > Intestinimonas > Intestinimonas stercoravium. Next base: position 24,279 of record DWZK01000107.1, read on the forward strand.
GTTCCTCCAGCTCTGACCGGGCGGGCCGGGACCATCCACATCCGTGTGGAAAGACAAGAGACGCCCCGGAGGCCGTGTGAACGGCCCCCGGGGCGTCTTTCTTCCGGGGTCAGGCCGGGTCAGGGCACGATCTCGAACTCCTGGACCCCCATATAGCCCGGGGCGATCTCATACTTCTCAAAGACGATCACCGGGTGCTCCTCCTGGTCCAGATAGAAGAGCTGGTCGTCCCGGACGGACTGGAAGCCTTCGATCCCGTTGCTGCCATCCCAATAGACATTGTTGGGGTCCTGGCTCCGCTCCTGGATCTGTGCCCGGATAGAGGCGTTGACGATCTCCTTCCAGTCCTCTCCCAGCAGATCCCGGAGGGTGACCTCCTCCCCGGTGGTCAGATCGATGGTGTAGGGGAAGTACTGGGTGTAGGTGGAGGCCCGGGTCTCGGTCTCCGTGACTATGAAGGAGAGGTAGTGCTCTGTCTGGCAGTAGATCTGATAGTCCACATCCACGATCACCGGGGCGAAGTCTTCCGGGTCCCCGCCGGTGGCAACGAATGCCTCTTTGGTCTGACGGGCCCGCTCCTCCGCCTGGGCCAGGAGGGCGTCGATGCGGGCGGCGATCTCCCGGTTGATCCGCTCCTCCGTTTCGGTGTGTCCGGTGCCCTCTATGGCGGGCATACGCACCTCGGTGAGCCGCTCGGGCTCCTCCACCGTGTACTCTGTCACAGTGACGATCCGGGCCAGCCCTCCCAGCACCGGCACGGTGGACACCGCCTGGGCGAAAGTGGGGGAGGCGTTGACCAGCAGGGCGAAGCAGGCGCAGCTGGTCAGGACGGTGGCCAGTCCCCGGCGGCGGGCCCTCCGGCGGCGGCGCTCCCGGTCTCCCTTGCGGATGGCGGCGGCCACGGTGAAAGAGAGCTCCTCCGGCGGCTCTATGGCCTCATAGGTCTCTTTGGCGCGTTTCCATTCAGGATGCATCGTGGATCTCCTCTCTTGTCATGGCTCGGAGCTTATCCAGGGCCTTATAGAGCCGGGACTTCACTGTGTTCAGGTTGGTACCGGTGCTCTGGGCGATCTCCTCCAGCTTCATATCCTGGAAGAAGCGCAGGCGGATCACCGTCTGCTCCTGGAGGTTCAGCCGTCCTATGGCGGCGTACAGGTCCAGCCGCTCCGCCGGATCGGGGGCCTCGGCGGCCCGGGCCGCCATGGCGTCATCATAGGGCACCAGGTCCCTGCCCCGCCGGAAATAGTTCATACATTCGTTGACCAGGATGCGGCAGAACCAGGTCCGCACCCGATCCGGGTCCCGGAGCCCATCCACCCCCGCCAGGGCTTTCACCACCGCATCCTGCACCACGTCCAGGGCCGCCTCCCGATCCTTCACATAGCTGTACGCCAGGCGGTAATGGTCCCCCTGGTAGGTGAGGATATGGTCCACCAGTCGCTGGCGGAGGGAGGTGGGATCGTTCAAGGGCAAGGACCTCTTTCTGTCTGCCGCTGGGCTATCCAGCGCTCTGGGTGGGGACGATGTGCTCCTGGAGGTAGGCCAGCCACACTTTGTACCCGGCCCTGGTCAGGTGGACGCCGTCGGTGCTGTCCTCGGCGGGGAGAGCGTCCTCTTCGTCGGCCAGGGCGGAGTGGGTGTCCAGGAGATAGACCTGTTTCTCCTCCGCCAGCTGGGCGATGAGGTCGTTGTACACGGCGATCTTCTCATTCTTCAGCCACTCGTGCTCCGCCGACTTCTCCGCCGTCACCGGCAGGAGGGTCTGGAGGTAGATCTGGGCGTCCGGCTGGCTCTCCCGCACCTGGTCCACCAGGTCGGCATAGGCGTCGTAGAAGCGCTGGTCGTTGTACCAGCCCAGCTCGTTGACCCCCAGGAGGATGTATACTTTCCCGTAATCCTTCTGGCCCAGTGCCTCCAGTGCGCTGACCTTCCCGGCGTCGGTGCGGATGACCGCGTCGGTGCAGGCGGTGAGGACGGTGAGGCCCTTATAGGCCAGGTTGTCCGCCCCCTGGATGCCGCTGTAGAGGAGGAGGCCGTCGGTGAGGGAGTCCCCCAGGAAGGCGGCGTCGGAGAACCAGTCCTCGGGGGCGGGGCCGGAGAGGGGGACCGGGGCGGCATAGTCATAGGGCCCCTCCGCGCCGGGCGCCTCCGTGACCTCCGGCGCGGGGGCGGCCGTCTCCAGCGGAGCGCTCTCCCCGGCCGCGGGCACAGTGGGCGCGGGGGCGGCCGTCTCGGGGGCGGGCACCTCCGAAGGCGCGGCGGGGGATGCCGCCGGAGAGGCGGCGGGCTGCTGGGCTCCCACCGCCGGGAAGAGCAGCGAGCGCCCTGCCGCCAGGACCAGCACCAGGGCCAGCAGGACCACGGCCACAGGCAGGCAGCGGGCGGCGGGGCGGCGGACCGCCCTCCGGCCCCCGCCAGATGGATATCGTTTCATGGGTATGACCTCCCGTTGTTCCGAAACTCTGTATAATAGACCCCCCAGGGGGCGGAAAAGTTGCCGAGAGCGCGAAAAAATTTTTGCCGTCCCGGCGAGGGGCGGCGGGATACCGGCGCGGAGGCTTGCCGCGGGGGCCGGGATGTGATAGGCTGGTGGGCGAAAAAAGGAGGAGGACCCATGGACAACATCTACGATGACGAGGACTTTTTCACCGCCTATGCCGGGATGGAGCGGAGCCGGAAGGGGCTCCAGGGGGCGGGAGAGTGGCATCAGCTCCGGCCCATGTTCCCCCGTGTGGCGGGCAGGGCGGTGCTGGACCTGGGCTGCGGCTACGGTTGGCACTGCAAGTACGCCGAGGAGCAGGGGGCGGCCCGGGTGCTGGGCCTGGACGGGAGCCGCCGGATGATCGAAGAGGCCCGGCGGCGGAACCCCGGCCCCCGGATCGAGTACCGGGCGTGCGCCCTGGAGGACTACGACTACCCGCCGGAGGCCTTCGGCCTGGTGGTGAGCAATCTGGTGCTCCACTATGTCCGGGACCTGGAGGCGGTCTACCGCCGGGTGTGGCGGACCCTGGAGCCCGGCGGTAGCTTCCTCTTCAACATCGAGCACCCGGTGTTCACCAGCGGGGTGGAGGAGGACTGGATCTACGACGGGGAGGGGCGGCCCCTCTACTGGCCGGTGGACGGGTACTTCTCCCCCGGCCCCCGGGAGACCCGCTTCCTGGGGCGGACGGTCCCCAAGCAGCACCACACCCTGACCCAGATCCTCGGGGGCCTCCTCTCGGCGGGCTTCACCATCGGAGCGGTGGAGGAGGCCATGCCCCCGGCGGACATGATGGACCTGCCCGGCATGGCCGACGAGCTCCGGCGGCCCATGATGCTGCTGGTGCGGGGGGAGAAGGGGTGGCTCAGCCCCTCTTCTCCGCCCGGGTGTAGAGGAGCACCCCCGCCAGGACGGCGGCGCTGCCCAGGGCCTGGAGGGGGCTGATGCCCTCCCCGAAGAGGAGGAGGCCCAGCACCGAGGCGAACACCGGCTCACAGAGCTTGGCCGCCGAGACGTAGGCGGGGGAGAGCCACTTGAGGCTCCAGGAGAAGAGGGAGTGGCCCAGCAGGGTGCAGAAGAGGGCCAGGAGCAGGCCGATCCCCGCCTCCCGGGCCCCCCAGCCCAGCACGGGGGTGCCGGTGGCCAGGTCGGTGGCCAGCAGGGCCAGGAGGCAGGCGGTGTAGGTGAGGAAGGTGTACACCGTGGTGGACTGCCGGGCCCGCTGGACCTGCCCGATCAGGGTGTAGGCCGCCACCGCAGCTGCGGCCAGCACCGCCAGCAGGTCCCCCCGCAGGGCCCCGGCCCCGCCCGCGTCGGACAGGGCCAGCACCGCGCTCCCCCCGAAGGCCACGGCGATGGCCGCCGCCCCCAGCCGGGGGATGCGGCCCTGGAGGAAGAGGGCGAAGCCCAGGGCGGAGAAGATCACCTCGGTGGACACCAGCACCGTGGAGGAGGCGATGGAGGTCCACTTCAGGGACTCGAACCAGGTGGAGAAGTGGAGGGCCAGGCAGATCCCGCTCAGGGCGCAGAAGAGCAGGTCCCTGGGGGCGGAGGAGAGGAGCTCCCGCCGGTGGCGCAGGAGCACCACCGGCAGCAGCAGCGCCACCGTCCAGCCCAGCCGCCCGGTGGCGGTGACCAGGGAGGGCGCCGCGGACCAGCGGACGAAGATGGATGAGAAGGACGCCCCCAGCACCCCCAGGAGGAGCACCGCCCGGGGATCGGCCCGGCGGGCCGACCCCTCCTGGGGCGGGGCCTCCCGGAGGGGGGCGGAAGTGGGGTCGGACATGGGCAGGGCCTCCTGACTGTGGTGGGATGGGGATACCGGGACTGCCGCAGGCGGGCCGCGCCGGCCCGCACAGCAGAGAAGCGGCGGCCAGGGCGGCCGCCGCTTCGTCGTGTCTCAGGGCGCGCTCCGGCGCCTTGGGCTCACTCCGCAGAGATGAGGTAATAGTAGACGGGCTGGCCGCCGGAGAGGAGGGTGATCTCCGCCTGGGGGCAGGCCTCGGAGAAGATCGCCCGGGCGGTCTCCGCCTGCTCGTCGGTGACGTCCTCGCCGTAATAGATGGTGATGAACTCCGCGTCCTGCTGGGGCCGGGCCTCCGCCAGACGGCGGAGCAGGGCGTCCAGGTCCCGGTCGGTGCCGAAGAGCTGGCTCTCCGCCAGGGCCAGATAGTCCCCCTCCTTGATGTCGAAGCCGTCGAAGTCGGAGTCCCGGGCGGCGTAGGTGATCTGGGCGGTATGGACGCTGCGGAGCGCCTCGGTCATGGCCTGGGTGTTCTCCTCCACCCCGGCATCCGGGTCGAAGGAGAGGAGGGCGGACACGCCCTGGGGGATGGTCTTGGTGGGCAGGACCACCACCGTCTTCCCCTCGGCCATATGGACGCACTGCTCGGCGGCCATGATGATGTTCTTGTTGTTGGGCAGGACGTAGACCACCTCGGCGGGGGTCCTCTGGATCTCCCGGAGGATGTCCTCGGTGGCGGGGTTCATGGTCTGCCCGCCGGAGATGATGCCGTCCACCCCCAGATCCCGGAAGACCGAGGTGATGCCCTCTCCCGCGCACACGGAGACGAAGCCGTACTTCTTCTCCGGCGGAGCGGCGGGGGGCTCTCCGCCGGGGGCGGCCCCGTGGTGGCCGTCCTCCTCCAGGTCGTCGGTGCTCTGGATGTGGCGTCCGGCGGCCAGGTCTTCCGCCTGGGTGCGCATGTTCTCGATCTTGGCCAGCTCCAGGGTGCCGTACTTCTGGGCCTCGCTGAGCACCGCGCCGGGGATGTCGGTATGGACGTGGACCTTGAAGGCGTCGTCCGACTCGCCGATCACCAGGCTGTCGCCCACGCTGTTGAGATAGGCCCGGAAGGCCTCCAGGCCCTTGCGGCCCTCCTCCTTGCGGACGATGAACACGGTGTCGAAGGTGAAGGTGATCTCCTCGGCGGCGATCGCGGCGTAGTCGGTCCTGGCGCCTGCGGCCTCCGCCTCCTCCCCGTCCAGGGGCATGGGCTCTCCCCGCAGTTCGTCCAGCATCCCCTGGAGGATCACCAGGAAGCCCTTGCCGCCGGCGTCCACCACCCCCGCCTTCTTGAGCACGGGGTTCTGCTCGATGGTGCCGGCCAGGGCGATCTGGCCCTCCTTGATGGCCTCCTCCAGCACATGCTCCACGCCGGGATCTTCCCGGGCGGCCTCGGCCGCACGGGCGGCGGCCAGGCGGGAGACGGTGAGGATGGTGCCCTCGGCGGGCTTCATCACCGCCTTGTAGGCGGTGGCCACGCCGTAGTCCAGGGCCACGGCGAAGTCGGCTCCGTCTGCGGTGGCCTTATCCTTCAGGGCCTTGGCGAAGCCCCGGAAGAGCAGGGAGAGGATCACGCCGGAGTTGCCCCGGGCGCCCCGGAGCAGCGCGTTGGCGTTGACCTGGGCCGCCGCGCCCACGGCGGCGGGGGCCTTCTTCTTGAGCTCGGCGGCGGCGGTGGAGATCGTCATCCCCATGTTGGTGCCGGTGTCGCCGTCGGGCACGGGGAAGACGTTGAGCTCGTTGATCTGCTGCTTCTGAGAATTGATGGAGGCCGCGGCATGGATCACCATTTTTGCCAGCAGCGCCCCGTCGATGGTACTGACCATAGCGAATGTTCCTTTCTGTGACGGTATCGGTGGCCGGGCGGCAAAGCGCCCGCCGCCGGCTGCGGCAGAGGGATCAGCCGATGACCATGGAATCGATGCAGACGTCCACGCTCTTCACCGTGATGCCGGTGACCTTCTGGACGATGTAGCGGACCTCGCTCATGATAGAGCGGCTCACGGCGGTGAGGTTCACCCCATTGTCCACGATGATGTGGAGCTCGATGGAGACGGTCTCGTCCTCGTTGAAGAAGACCTTGACCCCCTTGGCCATGGACTCCCGGCGCAGGAGGTGGACCAGACCGTCGGTCTTGGAGCGCACCGCCATGCCCTTGACGCCGTAGCAGTTGGTGGCCGCGGCGCCGGTGATGTTGGTGAAGACGTCGGGGCTGATGGAGATGGTGCCCCGCTCGGTTTCCAGTTTCATAGGGGACCTCCTTTTCAGGAAAATATTGGGCCCCCGCCGAAGCGGAGACCGAAGGGGAAGGAGGGCTCCGGCCCCTTTTCGTATCTATTATTGTATTCTATTTCCCCACCAAATACAAGGGAAAAACTTACGGCGGGTGATTGTAATTTGCGCGGAAATCGTGTACACTAGAGGCATTAGCAACGATAGGAGCGTGATGGGATGAAGATCGCCCGCTTTGTGCTGAAGATCGTCGGCTGGTCTCTGGCCCTGGCCGCCGCCATCTGCTGTGTGGTGGCCTACTGGGACAAGCTCACCAGCGGCTTCCGCTGCCTGAAGGACAGGCTGAGCGAGAAGGGGCCCTGCTGCTGCCGCCCCTCCGAGTATGACGACTACGCCGATTGGGACGAGTGAGCCCCGCCGGCGATCATGCGCCGCCTGCATAAAGGCCCGCCCCTCTCCGGGGGCGGGCCTTTATGCGTCTATCTGTTGCGCTGTGTGCGGCGGCCCCTGTCAGCGGGCCCCGTGCTCCGCCGGGCCCAGCCGGAAGAAGGTGAAGTTCCCCGTGGCCACCTGGGCTCCCTGGTCGTCGGTGAGGGAGATATGGTAGATGCACAGGGTCTGCCCCACCTTCTCCGGCAGGGCGATGCAGTGGATCTTCTTGTTGGTGCCCTTGGCCGGACGGAGGAAGTTGAAGGCGTAGTTCACGGTGACGCATCTCCCGTGCCGGTTGGCGGCGTGGCCCGCCACCGCGTCCGCCAGGGTGGCCATGCAGCCGCCGTGGACGATGCCCAGCGCGTTGAGGCTCTGGGGGGTGACGGCGAGCTCCCCCTCCACCGAGCCGTCGTCGTTGAACTTGGTCACCCGGATATTGTTGACGTAGGAGAAGGTATCCGCGCTCCCCAGGACCAGCTTCTCGATGTCCGTCCCCTCTTTGCCCTTCACTTCTTCACTGCAAAAATCCTTCAAGGATCCTCTCCTCCGCTTCCTCCTCGGTGAGCCCGAGGGTCATCAATTTCAGGATCTGGTCCCCGGCGATCCGGCCGATGGCGGCCTCGTGGACGAGCTGGGCGTCCGGGTGCTCCGCGGCGATCGCGGGGATCGACTTGATCTTGGCCTCCCCCATGATGATCGAGTCGCACTGCACATGGCCGAAGCACTTGGCCTCGCCGGTCATGCGGGGGTAGAAGGTCTGCTGGGACTGGTCCTGGGCCACGGAGCGGGAGATCACCCGGCCGGTGGCGTCCTCGCCCGCCAGGACGATGTCCATCTCGGACTCGGCGGTCTGCTCGCCGTGGGTGAGCAGCTTCTCGGTGATGACCGCCTCGCCCCCGGCCCCCACCACGATCTTGGTGTACCGCTTGGTGGAGTCCACGCCCCGGATCTGGGTGGTCTCCATGTTGATGGAGGCGCCCTCCTCCAGGTACACGATGGTCTGGGGGTTGAAGATGCGCTCGCCGGTGCCCTCGCCCTCGCCGTAGTGCTTCTCGTAGTAGCGCACCTTGGAGTTCTTGCCCACATAGAAGGTGTGGACGCCGTCGTGCTGGCTGGTGTCGCAGCCGGAGTTGTGGATGCCGCAGCCGGCCACGATGTCTACGTCGCAGTCCTCGCCGATGAAGAAGTCGTTGTACACCGTCTCGGTGAGGCCGGTCTGGGTGATCACCACCGGGATGTGCACCGACTCGTGCTTGGTGCCCGGGGCGATGTGGATGTCGATGCCCGACTTGTCCGTCTTGGTGTCGATGACGATATGGGCCGTGTTGGCCCGGCCGTCCAGCTTCCCGTCCTTGCGGATATTATACGCCCCCACGGGCAGTCCGTCCAGGTCCGCGATCTCCTTGAGGAGCCTGGCTTCTATCCTGTCCATGCCTTATGCCTCCTTCATATAGCTGCACCCGGACACGGTATTGGCCAGGATCTTGGGGAAGATCTCCTCCTTGGGGCCGTGCTGGGCCACCTTGCCGCCGGAGATCACCACGATCTCGTCGGCCAGGTCGATGATGCGCTCCTGATGGGAGATGACCACCAGGGTGGCCCCCCGCTCGTCGTGGAGCTGCCGGAACGTCTCGGTGAGCCGGGCGAAGGACCAGAGATCGATGCCCGCCTCCGGCTCGTCGAAGATCATGAGGCCCGAGTTCCGGGCCAGGATGGTGGCGATCTCGATGCGCTTGACCTCGCCGCCGGACAGGGAGGCGTCCACCTCCCGGTCGATATAGTCGGCGGCGCACAGGCCCACCCGGGTGAGGAACTGGCACTCCTCGTCGTGGGTGAGGCCCTCCCGTCCCGCCGCCAGCTCCAGCAGGTCCCGGACCCGCATGCCCTTGAACCGGGGGGGCTGCTGGAAGCCGTAGCTGATGCCGCGCTTGGCCCGCTCGGTGATGGAGAGGGCGGTGACGTCCTCCCCGTTCCAGAGGATCTGTCCGCCGGTGGGGACGGCCAGGCCCATGATGGTCTTGGCCAGGGTGGTCTTGCCGCCGCCGTTGGGGCCGGTGACCACCACGAACTTGTGGTCCGGGATGGTGAGAGAGACGTCGTTGAGGATGTCCAGCTCCCCGCCGCCGTCGCCGGATACCTGATAAGATAAATGCCTGATCTCCAGCATAGTGTAAGACTCCTTTATATCTGTCTCATGGGGGCATTATACCACAATTCCTACCGAAAAACAAGTATTTTTTCCATCCGAGAGAAAGTGTGCCAAAAGTGGGGCTCAGAGCATAGTATGGACAGAAAAACGGGATCTATAGGAGGCGCATGGTATGGATATGGAGCGGCTTGGGCCCGCGGGGGCGGAGAGGGCGGCGGAGGAGCGGGACACCTTCGCCCGGGTGTGGGAGCGGGTGGCCCCGGAGGGCGGGGCGGAGAGCCCCATCGAAGTGGTCCCGGCGGAGGAGTACCTGCCGCCCCTCCTGCCCCTGCCGGCCCGGCAGGGGGCCTCCGGCGGGGAGGAGGCGGGGCGGCTGCTCCAGGCCCTCATCCGGGGCGAGCTGGAGGCCGCCCGGCAGTACAGGGCCATGGCGGCCGGGGCGGTGGAGCGGCGGAGGCGGACCCTCTCCCTCCTGGCCTCGGAGGAGCGGGAGCACGCCCGGCGGCTCTCGGCGGCCTATCTGCTCCTCTCCGGGGCCCGCTACTGGCCGGAGGTCCGGCGGCCCGCCCGCCCCGCGCCCGCGCACCTGGGGGCCCTCCGGGCCCAGTTCCAGTCCGAGCGGACCGTGGAGGCCCGCTACCGCCGGGCCGCGGAGGAGGCGGAGGAGCCCCTCCTCCAGGAGCTCTTCCTGGAGCTGGCGGAGGAGGAGGCCGGGCACAGCCGCCTGCTCCGGCGGCTCCTGGAGCGGGAGGTGGCGGGGGCGGCCCGGTGAACGCCCCGCCCGCCGGTCACTTCCTCAGGGCATACCGGTGGCAGGCGGGGGTCTCCGTCCGCTTGTCCCGGCACCTGGGGTCGGTGCAGTGGCCCACGTCCAGGGGGCGGAAGCCCCTGCCGAACTTGTAGTAGTGCTGGACGAAGTGCTTGCAGGTCACGCAGGTCTTTTCCTGGTCCATATCTATCACCTCCTCGCATTGCATCATTATACATCATTGCACTATCATTTGCAATCACTTGTTTTATAATGATGTAATTAGTACACTATGAGCAAGGAGGGGATGACATGGCGGAAGTCATCATGGTGAACCGGGTCCGGTTCACATCTTCGCTGGATAAGGCCCTCATGCCTAAGCTGGACCGGCTCTCCAAGGAGACCCGGATCCCCAAATCCCGCCTCTTGGATGAGGCGGTGGAGGACCTGCTGAAAAAATACGAGAAACGGGGGGCGTTCCGGTGAACGCCCCCCGTCAGCGTGTCGAAGAAGTCCTTTGACTTCTTCGACACGCTGTCTGACATTTTGACTTACGTCAAAATGTTCTTGACTGTACGCGAAAGTGGGGGCTCACCCGGTCTAAGGTGGCTTCGCCCGAAGGCATCTGGACTGCCCCCGGCAGTCCAGACCCCCTTTCACACTATCCCCCCGTTGCTTCTCCGACCTGGTCCCTCTTTTTCGACAGTCTGACGGGGGGCGTTCCGGTGAACGCCCACCGTTTCGTATGCTGGGCATTCGGCACGTGCCTCGAAGATGCGGGCATTTTCTCGGGGAGACGCACACCGCGGCGGCGCCCACGTCAAGGAGCCGCCGTCCCCTGCTTTTTCGCCCCTCCCTCTGCCGCCCGGCCGGGGCCGGGGCCCCAACTTGTACTTGCATTTTTTTGTAAAAAGGTATATGCTGAATATGACTCTGATGTGAAGCATGACAGATGGATCAGGGCTGCTCTGCAATCAGATCCCACCGTTCCCTCCCCTCTGGCTGGGCCCGATCTGTGGGCGCCGGCCTTTTTTCGTAGCGGAGACGGCGGGATGGACCGGATGGACAGACGCTTGCCGGAGGAGCGGCATGGCCCTGGGCCCGGGCGCGCTCATTGATCTTACCGTCAATGGGCGCGCCTTCGTTCTATCCAGCTGTCCCAACAGGGGGCGCTCCGGGCCCCGGTCTGCCGTGAGGTGATCTTGATGAAAATGCTCCAAGTCGGTCTTGGCGACCGCTCCTATCCGATCTACATGGCCCCCGGCCTGCTGGACCAGGCGGGGATGTACTGCCGCTCCGCCCTGCCCAGGGCGGAGAAGATCTTCGTGGTCACCGACTCCAACGTGGCCCCCCTGTACCTGGACGCCCTGACCGGCAGCCTCCGGGCCGCCGGCTTCCGCACCGCCTGCCGGGTGGTCCCCGCCGGGGAGAGCGCCAAGCGGCCTGAGCTGCTCTTCCGCCTCTGGGAGGACATGGCCGCGGCCCGCCTCACCCGCACCGACGCGGTGGCCGCCCTGGGGGGCGGCGTGGTGGGGGATCTGGCGGGCTTCGCCGCCGCCACCTTCCTCCGGGGGGTGGATCTCGTCCAGCTCCCCACCACCCTCCTGGCCCAGGTGGACTCCTCGGTAGGGGGGAAGGTGGCGGTGGACCTGCCCGCCGGGAAGAACCTGGCCGGGGCCTTCTGGCAGCCCAGGCTGGTCCTCATGGACACCGACACCCTCTCCACGCTGGAGGACCGGACCTTCTCCGACGGCATGGCGGAGGTCATCAAATACGGCTGCATCCGGGACGAGGGGTTCTTCCGCCTCCTGGAGGCCCATCCCGGCCGCCGGGCGGTGATGGAGCACATCGAGGAGGTGCTCTACACCTGCTGCGGCCTCAAGCGGGACGTGGTGGAGAAGGACGAGCGGGACACGGGGGAGCGGATGATCCTCAACTTCGGCCACACGCTGGGCCACGCCTACGAGCGGGCGGGCCGCTACGAGACCTGGACCCACGGCCAGGCGGTCTCCGCCGGCATGGTGCTGGCCGCCCGGCTGGGCGCCGCCCTGGGGGTGACGCCGCCGGAGACCGCCGGCGAGATCCGGGCCCTCGCCACCGCCTTCGGCCTGCCCGCCGCCATCGACTGCTCGCAGGAGGACTACGCCGCCGCCATCGGCCTGGACAAGAAGGGCGCCGGGGAGGACATCACCCTGGTCCTCCTCGCCCGGCTGGGCAAGGCCATCCTCCACAAGCTGCCCAAGGCGGAGCTGCTCTCCCTGCTGGCCGCCGAAGAACACAGATAAAAGAAGGAGCGCATCCATGGACGTCACCATCACCCCCCGCCCTCTCCGGGGCTCTGTCACCCCGCCCCCCAGCAAATCCCAGGCCCACCGCCTCCTCCTGGCCGCCGCCCTCTCCGACGGGGTCAGCCTGGTGAGCAACGTGGCCTTCTCCCAGGACATCCGGGCCACCCTCTCCTGCGTGGAGGCCCTGGGGGCCTCCTGGGAGGAGATCTCCCCCGGCTGCCTCCGGATCACCGGCCTCATGGGCCCCGGCGGCCGGCCCAGGAGGCCCTTCGGCCAGCTCCCCCACCTCCACTGCGGGGAGTCCGGCTCCACCCTCCGCTTCCTGATCCCCGTGGCCCTGGCCGTGGCCGGGGGCGGGATCTTCACCGGCCGGGGGCGGCTGATGGAGCGGCCTCAGGAGCCCTACCGGGACCTCTTCCTCCAGCGGGGGATCCGCTGGGAGCAGCGGGACGGCGTCCTCACGGTGGAGGGCCGCCTGGAGCCGGGGACCTACGCCCTGCCGGGAGACGTGTCCAGCCAGTTCTTCACCGGCCTGCTCTACGCCCTGCCCCTGCTGTCCGGGGAGAGCCTGCTGGAGAGCACCACCCCCCTGGAGTCGGAGGGCTATATCTCCATGACCCTGGAGGCCCTGGACGCCTTCGGCGTGGTCGCGGCGGAGCGGCGGGAGGGGCTGCCCGCCTTCCGGATCCGCCCCTCCGCCTACGTCTCCCGGAGCTGCCGGGTGGAGGCGGACTGGTCCCAGGCCGCCTTCTGGTACGCGGCCCAGGGCCTGGGCTGCCGGCTGGATGTGGACGGGCTGGACCCCGCCTCCACTCAGGGGGACCGGCGGATCTTCCCCTACTCCCTCCGGCTCCGCTCGCCGGGCCCGGTGGAGCTGGACGTGTCCCAGTGCCCCGACCTGGTGCCCGCCCTGGCGGCCCAGGCCGCCCTCCGGGCGGGGGAGACCACCCGGATCGTCAACGCCGCCCGGCTGCGCATCAAGGAGAGCGACCGGCTCTCCGCGGTGACCGCCGCCCTGGGGGGCCTGGGCGCCCAGATCGAAGAGGGGCCCGACTCCCTCACCATCCACGGCGTCTCCGCCCTCCGGGGCGGGACGGCGGAGAGCTTCAACGACCACCGGATCGCCATGATGCTGGCGGTGGCCGCCACCCGGGCGGAGGGCCCGGTGACCGTCCGGGGGGCGGAGTGCGTGGCCAAGTCCTACCCCAACTTCTGGGAGGACTACGAGGCCCTGGGCGGGCAGATCGTCCGCTCCAACTGATCTGTAGGAGGGTCCTGCTGTGAGATACATCATCTTTGGAGAGTCCCACGGCCCCGCCGTCGGCGTGGCCCTGGAGGGGGTGCCCGCCGGCATCCCCCTGGACCTGGAGGCGGTGGCCGCCGAGATGGCCCGCCGGGCCCCGGGCCAGGGGCCCCTCACCACCGCCCGGAAGGAGGCCGACCAGGTGGAGATCCTCTCCGGCCTCTTCGAGGGGAAGACCACCGGCACCCCCCTGTGCGGGGTGATCTTCAACACCGACACCCGCTCGAAGGACTACGCCAGGCTCAAGGACCTGCCCCGGCCCGGCCACGGGGACTACCCCGGCTTCGTCCGGTACAAGGGGTGCAACGACTACCGGGGCGGCGGCCACTTCTCCGGCCGCCTCACCGCCCCCCTGGTGTTCGCCGGGGCGGTGGCCAAGCAGGTCCTGGCCCCCCGGGGGATCGCCGTGACCGCCCGGATCTCCAACGTGGCGGGGATCGACGGCCCCACCCCGGAGCAGATGGAGGCGGCCATCCTGGCCGCCAAGGCGGAGGGGGATTCGGTGGGCGGGCGGATCCGCTGCGCCGTCACCGGCCTGCCCGCCGGGCTGGGGGCCCCCGACTTCGGCTGCAACGTGGAGGGGATCTTCTCCCAGTACCTCTTCGCCGTCCCGGCGGTGAAGGCGGTGGGCTTCGGCGACGGGGAGGGCTTCGCCTCCCTCCGGGGCAGCCAGGCCAACGACCCCCTCTACATGGACGGGGGGCAGGTGAGGGCCCGGACCAACCGCTCCGGCGGGGTCAACGGGGGCATCACCAACGGCATGCCCGTGGAGTTCCAGGTGACCATCCGGCCCACCCCCTCCATCTCCAGGCCCCAGGACACGGTGGACCTGTCCACCGGAGAGGACGCGGTCCTCTCGGTCACCGGCCGCCACGACCCCTGCATCCTCCCCCGGGCGGTGCCGGTGATCGAGGCCGCCGCCGCCCTGGCCGCCTGTGAGCTGCTGGGCATCTGAGCCCGGCCCCAGGGACGATCTTATGTTACGAGAGGTGAGCCCATTGAGCGAACTGGATGCCCTCCGGGCGGAGATCGACGACATCGACGCCCAGCTCACCGCCCTCTTCCTCCGGCGCATGGACGTGACGGAGCGGGTGGGGGCGTACAAGCAGGCCCACGGCCTGCCGGTGCTGGACCCGGACCGGGAGCGGGAGGTGCTGGCCAAGAAGGCGGCCCTCACCGGCGACCAGGCCAGGAAGGCGGACGTCACCGCCCTCTACGAGTCCATCATGGCCATCAGCCGCCGGCAGCAGCGCCATCTGGTCCGGGAGGGGGAGCCCGGCGGGGACTACGCCCGGATCCGGGACGCCCTGGCCCATGTCCGCGCCCCCCTGGCCGCGCCCCGGGTCCTCTACCAGGGGGAGCCGGGGGCCTATTCCGACGAGGCGGCGGCCCGCTTCTTCGGTGAAGGGGCCCCCCGGGCCCATGTGGCCACCTGGGAGGCGGTCTTCACCGCCCTGGAGGAGGGCCGGGCGGACTACGGCGTCGTGCCCATCGAGAACAGCTCCACCGGCTCGATCAACCAGGTCTACGACCTGCTCTCCAAGTACGGCCACTTCATCGTGGGGGAGCAGACGGTGAAGGTGGAGCACTGCCTGGCCGCCCCCAGGGGGGCCTCTCTGGAGGGGATCCGGGAGGTGTGCTCCCACGAGCAGGGGCTCCTCCAGTGCGCCGGGTATCTGAAGGCCCACCCCGATTGGGTCCAGCGCCCCCGGCTCAACACCGCCGAGAGCGCCCTCTTCGTCTCCCGGCAGGGCGACCCCGCCCGGGCGGCGATCTGCTCCCGCCGGGCCGCCCGGCTCTACGGCCTGGAGGTGCTGGCGGGCCCCATCAACTCCAACCGGGAGAACTACACCCGCTTCGTGGTGGTCTCCCCCCAGCCGGAGCTCCGGGAGGGCCGGGACAAGCTGAGCGCCCTGTGCGTGCTGCCCCACCACAGCGGCTCCCTCCACGCCCTCATGACCATCTTCGCCGTCAACGGCCTCAACCTGCTGAAGCTGGAGTCCCGGCCCATCCCCGGCCGGAGCTGGGAGTACCAGTTCTTCCTGGACTTCACCGGGGACGTGGCCGCCCCCGGCATGGACGGGGCGCTGCGGGAGCTGTGCCAGACCGCCGAGGGCTTCCGGCTGCTGGGCAACTACCGCTCCAGCGGAGGCTGACGCCATGGGAGAGAAGAACATCGTCCTCACCGGCATGATGGGCTGCGGCAAGACCACCGTGGGCCGGCTCCTCTCCGCCCGGCTGGGCCGCCCCCTGGTGGACACCGACGCCCTGATCGAGGAGCGGGAGGGCCGCTCCATCCCCCAGATCTTCGCCCAGAGCGGCGAGGACTGGTTCCGCCGGGCCGAGCAGGCCGCGGCGGAGGACGTGGCCCGGCGGACCGGGCTGATCGTGGCCTGCGGCGGGGGGCTCCCCCTGCGGGACGCCGCCATCGCCCCCCTGCGGGCGAGCGGCACTATCTTCTTCCTGGCCCGGGACCCGGGGGAGATCTACGACGCCGGGGGCCTGGAGGACCGGCCCCTGGCCCAGGAGGGCCGGGCCGCCTTCCTGGCCCGCTTCGCCCAGCGGGAGCCGGTGTACCGCCGGTGGGCCCACCATGTGATCACCGACTTCTCCTCCCCGGAGGAGACCATGAACGCCATCCTGGAGGTGCTCGACTTATGAAGTTCCTGATCGTCAACGGCCCCAACCTGGACCTGCTGGGCCAGCGGGAGCCCGGGATCTACGGGGAGGAGAACTACGCCTCCCTCTGCGCCCGGCTCCAGGCGTACGCCGCCGCCCACGGCTCCACCGCCGACTGCTTCCAGTCCAACCACGAGGGGGCCATCGTGGACGCCATCCACGGCGCCCAGGGGAAGTACGACGCGATCGTCATGAACCCCGGCGCCTACACCCACTACTCCATCGCCATCCTGGACGCCCTGAAGGCCGTGGGCGTGCCCTGCATCGAGGTGCACATCTCCAACGTCCACCAGCGGGAGGAGTTCCGCCACAAGAGCGTCACCGCCCCCGCCTGCGTGGGGCAGATCTGCGGCCTGGGCCTCTACGGCTACGAGGCCGCCATGGGCTACTTCCTGGACCGGGGCTGAGGACGCCCCCCAACGCCCTCTGGAAAGGAGATCCCGCCATGCTGGTCGAACTGAAGAACACCACCCGGAAGCTCTGCGTCATCGGGGACCCGGTGCTCCACTCCAAGTCCCCCCTGATCCAGAACGCCCTGATCCGGGCCCTGGGCCTGGACTATATCTATCTGTGCCAGCCGGTGCCCGCCGGCGGGGCGGCCGCCTGGCTGGAGGCGGCCAGGACGGCGGGCTACGCCGGCTTCAACGCCACCATGCCCCACAAGGAGGCCCTGCTCCCCCTGATGGACGAGCTGGAGGAGGACGCCCGGCTCTACGGCTCGGTGAACACGGTGTGCCTGCGGGAGGGCCGTGCCATCGGCTGCAACACCGACGGCGGCGGCTTCCTCCAGGCCCTGCTGGACGCGGGGATGGACCCCCGGGGCCGCCGGGCGGTGGTGCTGGGGGCGGGGGGCGCGGCCAAGGCCGTGGCCCTGAAGCTGGTGCAGCGGGGGGCCGCCTCGGTGACGGTGTGCAACCGCACCCCGGAGAAGGCCGCCGCCCTCTGCGCCCACGCCCCCCAGGTGATGCGCCCCGCCGCCTTCGGCCCGGAGACCCTCCGGCGGGAGGCCGGGGCGGCGGATCTGCTGGTGAACTGCACCTCCCTGGGCATGGCGGGGACCGCCGGGCAGTTCGCCGGCCTGGACTTCCTGGAGGCCCTGCCCCGGGACGGGGCGGTCTTCGACCTCATCTACCACCCCGCCGAGACCGCCCTCCTGGCCCGGGCCCGGGCCCTGGGCCGGCCCGCCGCCAACGGCCTGGGCATGCTGATCCACCAGGCGATCCTGGCCCTGGAGCGGTTCACCGGCCAGGAGCTGGACCGCGCCGCCCTCCGGGCCGTGGCGGAGAGGGCCCTGGAGGAGGGCTGAGCCCAAAAGAGGGCCGCTGCATCTTTGCAGCGGCCCTCAGCGTGTCGAAAAAGCCAAGAGACTTTTTCGACACGCTGCCCGACATTTTGACTTGCGTCAAAATGTTCTCGACTGCACGCGAAAGTGGGGGCTCACCGCCCCCCTTTCACACTATCCCCCCGTTGCTTCTCCACCGTGGTCCCTCTTTTTCGACAGACTGAGAGGGCCGCTGCATCTTTGCAGCGGCCCTCTCCTCATTTGGCCAGGGGGGAGGCCAGCACCTCCGCCAGGGTGGGGATGGACCCGGCGGCGCCGGGGCGGCCCACGGCCAGGGCGCTGGCCACGGTGGCCAGGCGCAGGGGCGGCAGGGGGGACCCCAGCAGCACCCCCCGGAGGAAGAAGCCGGTGAAGGTGTCCCCGGCGCCGGTGGTGTCCACCGCCTCCACCTTGCAGGCGGGCTGGAACTGCTCCCCCGCCTCCGAGAGCCACAGGCTCCCCTCCGCCCCCAGGGTCATCACCACCTGGGTGCGGGGATAGCGCTCCCGCAGCAGCCGCGCGGCCCGGCGGGGCTCCGCCTCTCCGCTGAGGAGGGCCCCCTCCGTCTCGTTGACGAAGAGCCAGGTCACCTTCTCCAGGGGGTAGGCCGCTACCTTCCCGTCCATGGGGGCGGCGTTGAAGGCGATCCGCAGGCCCCGGCGGGCGGCGGCCTCCATGAGCTCTCCCACCAGGTTGGTCTCGTTCTGGAAGAGGACCACGTCCTCGGGGGAGAGGAGGTCCAGGGCCCGCTCCCCCTCCTCCAGGGTGAGGGCGGCGTTGGTGCCGGGGTAGATCAGGATGCAGTTCTGGCCCGCTCCGTCCACCTGGATGACGGCGTGGCCGGTGCTCTGGTCCGGGTCGGTGCGGAGGAGGCGGGTGTCCACCCCGCTCCTCCGCAGCTCCTCCGCCAGGAAGGCCCCGTCGGGGCCGATCGCCCCGCCGTGCCAGGTCTCCACCCCCGCCCGGGCCAGGGCCACCGACTGGTTGAGCCCCTTCCCGCCGCAGCCCACCCGGCGGGAGAGGGCGGACCTGGTCTCTCCCGGCCGGACGAAGCGGTCCACCTGATAGACATAGTCGATGTTCAGCGAGCCCAGATCCAGTACCTTCATGGGACATCCTCCTTTTCACGCGGTCTTCGTGCCTAACAGTATAGCAGGTTTTTCTTCTTTTGGGGACCCTGTCCCGCTTTTTTCCGCCTGCCTGTTGGCATCGGAGGCGGACCGTGGTAGAATGTCAGGCAGAACGAAGGCGCGCAGCCAGACTGCAGATGGAGGGACTGACATGGAGATCACCAGCAGAGAGGGCCGTATGTTCATCGAGGGGTGCGGGGCGGAGGACCTGGCCCGCGCCTACGGGACCCCCCTCTACGTATACAGCGAGCCGGACATCGTGGACAAGTGCCGGGGCATCCGGCGGGAGTTCCTGGACAAGTACGAGGACACCCGGGCGGCCTACGCGGCCAAGGCCTTCTGCACCATGGGCATGGTGAAGCTGGTGGAGCGGGAGGGGCTGTGCCTGGACGTGGTGTCCGGGGGAGAGCTCTACACCGCCCTTCAGGCGGGCTTCCCCCCGGAGCGCATCGAGTTCAACGGCAACAACAAGCTCCCCGCCGAGCTGGAGATGGCGGTGGAGGCGGGCATCGGCCGGATCATCGTGGACGGCCTCCAGGAGCTGTCCCTGCTGGAGGGCATCTGCGCGGCCAGGGGCCGGAAGATGAAGGTCCTCTTCCGGGTGACCCCGGCGGTGGACAGCCACACCCACGCCTATATCTCCACCGGGAAGAAGGACTCCAAGTTCGGCATCCCCATGGACCCGGAGATCCTCTGGCCCCTGGTGGAGCGGGCCCTCTCCTCCCAGTGGGTGGACTTCCTGGGCTTCCACTTCCATGTGGGCTCCCAGCTCCACGAGAACGGCTCCCACCTGGCCGCCCTGGAGACGGTGCTGGACCTGTCCGGGGAGATGTGGCGGCGCTGGAAGCGGCCGGTGCGGGAGCTGAACATCGGGGGCGGCTTCTCCGCCCGCTACCTGCCCGGCGAGCCCCGGCAGCCCTGGTCCTACTTCCTGGACCCGGTGATGGAGCGGGTGGAGGCCCGCTTCTCCGCCCTGGGCCTGCCCCGCCCGGCGGTGGTGATCGAGCCCGGGCGCAGCATCGTGGCCGAGGCGGGCCTCACCCTCTACACCGTGGGCAGCGTCAAGGACATCCCCGGGGTGCGGAAGTACGTCTCGGTGGACGGGGGCATGACCGACAACATCCGCCCCGCCCTCTACCAGGCGGCCTACACCGTGGCCGCCGCCACCCGGATGGACGAGGCCGCCCGGGAGACGGTGACCGTCTGCGGCAAGTGCTGCGAGTCCGGGGACATCCTGGCCCGGGACGTGTCCCTCCCCCCGGTGGAGGCCGGGGACCTGCTGGCGGTGTACACCACCGGGGCCTACGGCTACTCCATGGCCAGCAACTACAACAGCAATCCCATCCCCGCCGCCGTGCTGGTGAAGGAGGGCCGGGCGGAGGTGCTGGTCCGGCGGCAGAGCTACGCCGACATGACCGCCCTCCAGGAGATCCCCCCCTCCCTCCGCTGAGCGCCCGGGGGCTGGCGGGACCGGAGCGGGCACCCGCGGCGGGTGCCCGCTCTTTCCTTCCGTCCCGCCCTCCGGGGGGAAGATGGGCGGCCCCGGTCCCATAAAAGGCCCTCCCGCCCCCGGATCCCGCCGTTCCCGCTTTACACCCGCGCCAAATGTGATATAGTATTCGGTAGCTTTTTTCGCCCGCCGGGAGGGATGGTCCCTCCCAAAAGTGGGCAGGATCATATCAGGGACACGCCCTGGAGAGAAAGTACCCCCCGCCCGGCGGGGGAGAGAGGTGACATATCATGGATCTACCCATCCGCCCACTGGGCGACTACTGGCAGCTGCTGCAGAAGGAGGGGCTGCTCTCCTCGGACGCGCCCCTGCCCGCGGCCCTGCTCTCCAGGCCGGTGCGGCTGGTGTCCTGCGACTCCCAGAACGTGGGGCCGGACACCCTGTTCATCGTGAAGGGGGCCCACTTCAAGGGCCGGTACCTGGCCGACGCCCTGGCCCGGGGGGCCTTCGTCTACCTGGCCGACCGGCCCTGGGAGGAGGCGGGGGACGCCCCCTGCCTGCTGGTCTCCGACGTGCGGCGGGCCATGGCCCTGCTGGCCGACTTCTACTACGACCACCCCAGTGGGAAGCTCTCCGTGGTGGGCATCACCGGTACGAAGGGGAAAAGTTCCACCACATATTACCTCAAGTATATCTTCGACGAGTATCTCGCCTCTAAGAAGAAGCCGGAGAGCGGGGTGATCTCCTCCATCGACACCTACGACGGGGTGGAGCGGTTCGAGTCCCACCTCACCACGCCGGAGCCCCTGGACCTCCAGCGGCACTTCGCCAACGCCGCCGCCGCGGGGATGGAGTACCTGACCATGGAGGTCTCCTCCCAGGCCCTGAAGTACGACCGGATGGACCGGGTGGACCTGTCGGCGGCGGTGTTCCTCAACATCGGCTACGACCACATCTCCCCCATCGAGCACCCGGACTTCGAGGACTACTTCGCCTCCAAGCTGAAGATCTTCGCCCACGCCCCCCTGGCGGTGGTGAACCTGGACACCGACCGGGCGGAGCGGGTGCTGGACGCGGCCCAGGAGGGGGCCGGCCGGATCATCACCTTCTCGGAGCGGGATCCGGCGGCCGCCGTCACCGCCTCCCATGTGCGCAAGCAGGGCCGGGACATCCTCTTCCGGGTGCGCACCCCCCGCTTCAGCCGGGAGTTCCGGCTGACCATGCCCGGCCTCTTCAACGTGCAGAACGCCCTGGCCGCCATCGCCGTGTGCGAGGGGCTGGGCATCCCGGAGCAGTGCATCTATGTGGGCCTCATGAAGGCCCGGGTGCCCGGGCGGATGGAGGTGTACCAGAACGCCGACGGCCGGATCACCGCCATCGTGGACTACGCCCACAACCGCCTGAGCTTCGAGAAGCTCTTCCAGTCGGTGAAGGCGGAGTACCCGGGCCAGCGGGTGACGATCGTCTTCGGCTGCCCGGGGAAGAAGGCCCTGGACCGGCGGAAGGACCTCTCCGAGATCGCGGCAAAATATGCCGACAAAGTCATCCTCACCGAGGAGGACGCCGGGGAGGAGGACGTGCTGGACATCTGCCGGGAGATGGCCGCCCACATCGCCCCCACGGGCCGGGACTACTCCATCGAGCCCGACCGGGGGGAGGCCATCCGCATGGCGGTGATGGACGTGGAGGGCCCCACGGTGCTCCTGATCACCGGCAAGGGGGCGGAGACCCGGCAGAAGCGGGGCACCGCCTACATCGACTGCCCCTCCGACGTGGAGTATGTCCAGCGCTGGCTCCACGAGTACGACGTGTCCCACCGGCTCGACGGCATGGAGAAGGTGCTGGGCCTGCTGGACACCCTGCCCCGGCTGGCCCAGAGCGCCGGGAAGACCATGGTGCTCAAGTACGGCGGCTCCGCCTGGGGGGAGAACGGGGCGGTGGACTCCATCCTCCGGGACGTGGCCGCCCTCCAGATGGCGGGGGTCCGGGTGGTGCTGGTCCACGGCGGCGGCAAGAGCATCAGCGGCTGGCTGCGGCGCATGGGGGAGGAGCCCGTGTTCCGGGACGGCTACCGGGTCACCGACGGCACCGCCATGGCGGTGTCCGAGATGGTCCTCTCCGGAGAGGTGAACAAGCAGATCGTCATGGCCCTCCGGGGCCTGGGGGTGAAGGCCGCCGGCGTCTCCGGCAAGGACGGGGGCATCCTCACCGCCCGGCAGAAGGACCCGGAGCTGGGCCGGGTGGGGGAGATCGTCTCCGCCGGCGGCGAGCTCATCGAGCTGCTCCTCTCCGGGGGCTATGTGCCCGTGATCTCCCCCATCGCCGCCGGGGAGGACGGCGGGAGCTTCAACTGCAACGCCGACGACGCCGCCTGCGCCGTGGCCGTGGCCATGGGGGCGGACCGGCTGGTCTACCTCACCGACGTGGACGGCATCCGCATCGACCGGAACAACGCCAAGACCGCCGTGTCCTCCATGACCGCCTCTGAGGCCCGGGAGCTGCTGGAGAGCGGCCTCATCCAGGGGGGGATGGTCCCCAAGCTGCGCAGCTGCCTCCAGGCCCTGGAGGGCGGCGTGGGCCGCACGGCGATCCTGGACGGCCGCACCGACCATGTGCTGCTGCTGGACGCGGTGTCCGGCCAGACCATGGGCACCGCCATCGTCAGGGACTGACAGGGCTCCACGGGGCGCGGGCCCCAATACGAAGGAGATAAGAGGTCATTATGAGAGAAGGATACAGCATCGAGACCCTGCCCAACGGCGTCCGTCTGGCCATCGAGCCGGTGCCCGCCGTCCGCTCCGCCTCTCTGGGCATCTGGGTGGGCACCGGCTCCCGCCACGAGAAAGAGGAGGAGGGGGGCGCGGCCCACTTCATCGAGCACATGGTGTTCAAGGGCACCGGCCGCCGGAGCGCCCAGCAGCTGGCCCAGGAGATGGACGCCATCGGCGGCCAGGTCAACGCCTACACCACCAAGGAGCACACCTGCTTCTACGCCCGCAGCCTGGACGAGCACCTGGACCGGGCCATGGACATGCTCTGCGACATGGTCTTCTGCTCCCGCTTCGACGAGGAGGACGTGGCCACCGAGCGGGGGGTGATCCTGGAGGAGATCGGCATGTACGAGGACAACCCGGAGGACATGTGCGCCGAGCGGCTCATGGCCGGGGTATACGCCGGCACCCCCCTGGGCCGCCCGATCCTGGGCCGCCGGGAGACCCTGGAGAAGATGACGGGGGCCTGGCTCCGGGACTATATGCGGGCCCACTACCTGCCCGGGGACATCGTGGTCGCCCTGGCGGGCAGCTTCCCCCCCGTCATCGTGGAGGAGCTCAAGGCCCGGTTCTCCGGCCTCACCGGCGGCAAAGCCCCCCAGCCCGCCCCCGTGTCCTACGTCCCCGCCGTCACCGTGAAGGAGAAGGCCATCGAGCAGAACCACCTGACCCTGGCCTTCCCCGGCCTGCCCTACGGCCACCCCAAGCGCTTCGCCTTCCAGCTCCTCTCCTCCATGCTGGGGGGCGGCATGTCCTCCCGGCTGTGGCAGGAGGTCCGGGAGAAGCGGGGCCTCTGCTACTCGATCTACTCCTACGGCGCGGGACACGCGGAGACCGGCGTCTTCGCCGTCTACACCGCCCTGAGCAGGGAGACCGAGGGGCAGGCCCTGGACACCATCTGCGGCGTGGTGCGTGACTTCGCGGCCCACGGCCCCACCCAGGAGGAGCTGGACCGGGCCCGGGAGCTCTCCAAGGCCAACGTGCTCATGGGCCTGGAGTCCACCCAGTCCCGGATGAGCTCCCTGGGCCGGGGGACCCTCCTCCAGGGCCGCCCCCTCACCACCCAGGAGGTCATCGACGCCTACGACGCCGTCACCGTGGAGGAGGTCCGGGACCTGGCTCAGTCCCTCTTCGACTTCCGGCAGGCCTCCCTCTCCGCCGTGGGGCGGGTGGGGGACGAGGAGAGCTACCGCCGCGCCATCGGACAGCTGTGAGCCCCGCCCCGAAATACAGAAAAACGGCCCGCCGTCAGGCGGGCCGTTCTCTTTCCCTCTTTTCCCTCGTCCCTCTTCAGTCGGGCGGGGCGTCCTGCTCCCGGGCGCTGCCCTCGATCCAGGCGCTGCCCGCCACCACGTCTCCCTGGTAGAACACCGCCAGCTGTCCCGGTGTGGGGGCCCGGGCGGGGCGCTTGAGCCGCACCTCCACCTTGCCCAGGCCGCTGGGGAGGACCGTGCCCTCTGTCTCCGTGCGGGAGTGGCGGAGGCGGACGGTGACCTCCATGGGCCCGGTCAGGTCGTCCACCGCCAGCCAGTTGGGCCGGCTGCACAGCACCCGGGAGGCCATGAGGTCGCTGCCGTCGGAGAGGACGACGGTGCCCTCCCCGGGCCGGATGTCGGTCACATAGTACCGGTGGGGGCCTGAGACCCCCAGTCCCCGGCCCTGGCCCAGGGTGTAGTGGTGGATGCCCCGGTGGCGGCCCAGCACGTTCCCCTCCCGGTCCACGAAGTCCCCGGGGGGCGGGGGCGTCTCCACCCGCCGGTCCAGCCAGGCGGCGTAGTCCCCGTTGGGGATGAAGCAGATCTCCATGGAGTCCGGCTTGTGGGCCACGGGCAGGCCCATCTCCTCCGCCAGGGCCCGGACCTCCGCCTTCTCATAGTTCCCCAGGGGGAAGAGGGTGCGGCGGAGGAGATCCGGGGTGAGCCGGGCGAGCATATAGGACTGGTCGTTGGCGGGGCGGCCCTTCCGCAGGAGCACCCGGCCCCCGGGGCCGTGGGAGATCCGGGCGTAGTGGCCGGTGGCCACATGCTCCGCCCCGGCCTCTCCGGCGGCGCTCAGCAGGGCGGGGAACTTCACCAGGGGATTGCACCGGGCGCAGGGCAGGGGGGTCCGGCCCGCCAGGTACTCCCGGGCGAAGTCCTGGCACACATAGTGCTCCAGGGCCGCCCGGATATCCACCGTGCGGAAGGGGAGCCCCAGGAAGTCGGCCATGGCGGCGGCGTCCTCGCCCCCTCCCAGGCCGATATCCAGCCAGGCGCAGCTCACGTCGTAGTTCTCCCGCAGCAGGGCGGCGGCCACGGCGGAATCCACTCCGCCGGACAGGCCCAGCATGACTTTCGGCTTCATCGGTCACCTCTCCGATCGTACAGATGCTTTCTCATGATCACAGCGCTGGAGCGCTGCTGCCCCCAGCACAGCTCCGCCTCGCCCGCCGGGACGAAGCCCATCCTGCGCCAGAAGGGGGCGGCGTCCCCCTCGTGGCCGCGGACCACGTCGATGCGGATGGAAGAGGCGCCCGTCCGGCGCATCTCTTCCTCAAAGCCGGTATATACCGCCCGTCCGGCCCCGCTCCTGTGGAGCTCCGCCCGGAGCATCAGCAGGGAGAGGTACACCTCCCCGCCGGGCCGGTAGTCCAGCACGCCCTGGATCTTCCCGCTCTCCCCGTCCTCGATGACGCAGGAGCGGAAGCCCAGCGCCCTCATCTGTGCCAGCTCCGCCAGGATGAAGGGCTCTGTCACCAGCTCCGTCCCCAGATGGGCCCGCAGGAAGTCCGGGCCGCTGTTGTAGACCGCCGCGATGGCGCCGCAGTCTCCCGGCTCTGCCCTGCGGACCTTATACGCTGTCACAGAGATGCCCTCCTGTCGTTGAAAAGATGCGGTCCGTCAGGCGCAGGGGCCTGACGGCGCGCCCCGCTCTGCGGGGCCCCCTCCGGCGTCAGCCGGGAGACGTCTCAGCTCTCCCCGCCCTCCTCCCGGTGCTCCAGCCAGATCATCAGCGCCGCCACATCGGCGGGGCTGACGCCGGAGATGCGGCTGGCCTGTCCCAGGTTCAGGGGGCGGATCTTGTCCAGCTTCTGCCGGGCCTCCAGCCGGAGGACGGGGATGCTCGAATAGTCCAGCCCGGCGGGGAGGGGGCGGCCCTCCAGCCGCCGCATCTCCTCCACCTGCCGCTGCTGCCGGGCGATGTAGCCGGCGTACTTCAGGGCGATCTCCACCTGCTCGGCCACCTCCGGCGGCAGGTCGGGCCGCTGGGGGTCGAAGGGGGCCAGGTCGGCGTACCCCACCCGGGGCCGCCGCAGCAGGTCGGCCAGCCGGGCCCCGTCCCGGGCGGGGGGCTCCCCTTTGGCGGAGAGCATGGCGTCCAGGGCGGGGGAGGGGGCCGCCCCCGTCCGCTCCAGGCGGCGGATCTCCCGGTCCACGGCGGCGTACTTGTCCAGCACCCGGCGGTACCGCTCGTCGGAGACCAGGCCGATCTCGTGGCCCACCGGGCACAGCCGCCGGTCCGCGTTGTCCTGGCGGCAGAGGAGGCGGTACTCGGTGCGGGAGGTCATCATGCGGTAGGGCTCGTTGGTGCCCTTGGTCACCAGGTCGTCGATGAGGACGCCGATGTAGCCCTGGTCCCGGGTGAGGACCAGGGGCGGCCGGCCCAGGAGCTTGAGGGCGGCGTTCACCCCCGCCACGAAGCCCTGGACGGCGGCCTCCTCGTATCCGGAGGAGCCGTTGAACTGCCCCGCCCCGTAGAGGCCGGGCACCTTGATGTGCTCCAGGGTAGGGTAGAGCTCGGTGGGGTCGCAGCAGTCGTACTCGATGGCGTAGGCGGGACGGGTCATCACCGCCTCCTCCAGGCCGGGGATGGTGTGGAGCATCTCCGCCTGCACCTCCTCGGGGAGGGAGGAGGAGAAGCCCTGGATATAGAGCTCCTCGGTGTCCAGGCCCATGGGCTCGATGAAGAGCTGGTGCCGGGGCTTGTCGGGGAAGCGGACCACCTTGTCCTCGATGGAGGGGCAGTAGCGGGGGCCGATGCCCTCGATCGCGCCGGAAAAGAGGGGGGAGCGGTCCAGGTTGGCCCGGATCACGGCGTGGGTGGCCTCGTTGGTGTAGGTGAGGTAGCACACCGCCCGGTTCTGGGTGGGCTCCCGGGTCTCGAAGGAGAAGGGGGGCGTCCCCTCGTCCCCCTCCTGGAGCTCCATTTTGGAGAAGTCCACGCTGCGGCGGTGGACCCGGGGCGGGGTGCCGGTCTTGAACCGGCGGAGGCCCACCCCCAGCCGCCGCAGGCTCCCGGCCAGGGGGAGGGCGGCGGCCTGCCCGTCGGGGCCGGAGGTCCGCTGGACCTCTCCCACGATGGTGCGCCCCCCCAGGTAGGTGCCGGTGCACACCACCACCGCCCGGGCCTCGTACACGGCCCCGGTGGCGGTGCGCACGCCGGAGACGGCCCCGTCCTCCCCGGTGAGGACGTCCACCACCTCCGCCTGCTTCACCCAAAGCCGCTCCTGCCGCTCCAGGGTCCGCTTCATGATCTTCTGGTACTCCCGCCGGTCCGCCTGGGCCCGGAGGGACCAGACGGCGGGGCCCTTCCCCCGGTTGAGCACCCGGTACTGGATGCAGGCCCGGTCCGCGGCCCGGGCCATCTCGCCCCCCAGGGCGTCCAGCTCCCGGACCAGGTGTCCCTTGCCGGTGCCGCCCACCGCCGGGTTGCAGGGCATGTTCCCCACCGCGTCCAGGTCCACGGTGAAGCACAGGGTCTCCAGCCCCAGCCGGGCGGCGGCCAGGGCCGCCTCGATCCCGGCGTGGCCCGCCCCGATCACCGCCACGTCGCAGCGCCCGGCGAAGTAGTCCTTAATCATGCTCGATATAGTAGGGCTTCATGAGGCTGGGCTGCTCGGTGGAGTCCTTCACCGCCCCGCTCTTCATGGGGAGGACCGGCCCCCGGCCGCCCCGGAAAGCGCCCCGGTCCCGGCGCTTCTTCTTGGCGGAGGACTTGGCCTCGTGCCCCTTGGCCTCCTGGGGCTTCCCCTCGTGGGCCTTGGCGGCGGGCTTGTCGCCGCCCTTCTTCCGGCGGCTGTTCCGGCCCTGCTCCTCCCGGCGGGCCTCCCCGCCCCGGGCGGACTTGGCCTTCCCCGTGCTCCGGGGGGCCAGCAGCCGGGCGGTGGCGTCCATGATGTGGTCGCTGGCCAGGGGGTCGGGCCGGTGGAAGTCCTCCTCCAGGCCCCACCCCTCCCCGGCGGTGCGCTCGGGCAGGACGGCGTCCAGGCTCTTGGGCCCCTCCGCCTTCTGCCAGCGGGGGCGGCGGCGCTTCTCCCCGGCGGCGGGCTGGACCTCCGGGGCGGGGGCGGCGGCCTGGGCCGCCTTCTGCTGCTTCCTGGCCTCGGCGGCGGCCTTGTTGGCCGCGTCCCGGGCCCGGCGGCGCTCCTTGGCGGCGGCCCGGGCCTCCGCGTCCTCGGCGTTCACCCGGCGGCCCCGGGCGTCCTTGGGGGCCTCCAGCACCTCCATGGGCCAGGGGTGGTCCTCCACCACGGGCACCTTCTTGCCCAGCAGCTTCTCGATCCCCTTCAGGTATTCCTGCTCGGCGAAGTCGCAGAAGGAGATGGCGGTGCCGCCGTGGCCGGCCCGGCCGGTGCGGCCGATCCGGTGGACGTAGGTCTCGGGCACCTCGGGGAGGTTGTAGTTGAACACATAGGAGAGCTCCTCGATGTCCAGGCCCCGGGCGGCGATGTCGGTGGCCACCAGGCAGCGGACCCGGCCCGCCTTGAAGTCGGAGAGGGCCTGCTGCCGGGCGGTCTGGGACTTGTTGCCGTGGATGGCGGCGGCGGAGATCCCCGCCTTGGTGAGGTCCCCGGCCACCTTGTTGGCCCCGTGCTTGGTGCGGGTGAATACCAGGGCGCTCTTCACCCCCAGCTCCTCCACCAGGTGGGCCAGGAGCTTGGACTTGTTGCCCCGGTCCACGAAGCAGACCTTCTGGTCGATGATCTCCACGGGGGAGGACACGGGGTCCACCGCCACCCGTGCGGGGTCGTGGAGGAGCCCGTCCACCAGGTCCATGACCTCGGGGGGCATGGTGGCGGAGAAGAAGAGGGTCTGCTTCTTCTCCGGCAGGAGCTGGAGCACCCGGCGCACGTCGTGGATGAAGCCCATGTCCAGCATCCGGTCCGCCTCGTCCAGGACGAAGATCTCCACCCGGCCCAGGTCCAGCAGGCCCTGGCCCTGGAGGTCCAGCAGGCGGCCGGGGGTGGCTACCAGGATATCCACCCCCTTCTTCAGCTTGTCCACCTGGGGCTGCTGCCCCACGCCGCCGAAGATCACGGCGGAGCGGAGGGGCAGGTTGCGGCCGTAGTCCTGGAAGGACTCCTGGATCTGGAGGGCCAGCTCCCGGGTGGGGGTGAGGATCAGGGCCCGGATATAGCGGGGCCCCACCACCACGTCGGCGTTGAGCCGCTGGAGGATGGGGGCGGCGAAGGCGCAGGTCTTGCCTGTGCCGGTCTGGGCGCAGCCCAGCACGTCCCGGCCCTTCAGGGCGGGGGGGATGGCCCCGGCCTGGATGGGGGTGGGCTCTGTATAGCCCTGGGCCTCCAGCGCCCTGAGGATGGGAGGGATGAGCCCGAGTTCCTTGAATTTCATTTCACATTCGATCCTTTTCTTCAAATATTGGTCCCGCCGGCGCATATGCTCCTCCGGGGGCTCCCGGCGGCGGAGCCCCCTGCCGTTCGCCCTGTCCGGGCCCTCAGAGGCCCAGGACCTCCGCCACCCGGCGGACCGTCTCCTCGATGGGCTGGCCCCCCTCCACCTCCACGGTGTGGTCGGCGTACTTCTCGTACAGGGGGGCCCGGTAGGCGTACAGATCCGCCAGGGTCTGCCCCGGGGCCAGGGCGATGCCCCGGGTGTTCAAGTTATAGAGCCTGCGCTCCAGCTCCTCGGGGGAGAGGGAGAGGTACACCACCGGCCCCAGGGCCTTCAGCCGGGCCATGGCGCGCTCCCGGCACACGGCGCTCCCCCCGGGGGCGATGACGGTGCGGCGGCAGTCCACCCTGCAGAGCACGTCCGCCTCCAGGTCCAGGAAGGCCTCCGTCCCCAGCCGGTCCACCAGCTCCTGGAGGAGGGCGCCCTCCTGCTCCTGGATCGTCAGGTCCGTGTCCAGGAAGGCGTAGCCCAGCCGCTTGGCCAGCAGCACGCCCACCGTGCTCTTGCCCGCGCCGGGCATCCCGATCAGGGTGATGTCGTCTCTCATCTTCTGCACGCTCCTCCATCCGGCCGCCGGTCCGGTGGCCACATGACCATATATTATATCAAAAAAGCCGGCCCAGGGCAATATCCGCTCTCTGGGGAGAAATGCGCGAAAAGAGCGGAGATCCCGGGGGTCTCCTTGTCAAATGGGGAAAAAACTGATAATATGGGGGAAAGATCGTCCCCGATACGGCCGCTATGTCTGGAGGGATCGCCATGACTGACCGAAGGTACGGCGCCCCCGGCCCCGCCGGGCCGCCCCCGGAGGCCGGGGACCTCCGCCTGGAGCATCTGGCCCGGGAGCAGGCGGAGGTCCAGCGCCGCCGGGCCCGCTTCCTGGGAAAGTGGCTCCATGCCCTCTTGTGGGTGGAGATCGCCGCCATCCCCTTGGGCCTCCTCCTCCGGGACAGCGTCCTGGAGGAGGCCGTCTCCGTCCTGCTCTTCCTGGTCCGGGGGGCCCTGTTCCTGAAGATGGCCGACCAGGAGGACGCCTATCTGCCCGCAGGGGCCTGGACCATCGCCTATGCCGTCCTCTCCGTGCCCGCCGGCCTTCTGTCCCCGCTCCTGGTCTATCCGGCCCTGGCCGTCCCGGCCCTCCTGGCCGCGGCCGCCCTCAGCGCCGTATGCGCCCATTTCGAGTGCCGGGCACATCAGGAGGCCCTGCTGGGAGTGGACCAGCGCCTGTCCGCCCTCTGGGAGAAGATCCGGAAGTGCTCCATCGCCCTCTCCGCCCTGGCGGTGCTCCCCGCGCTCCTGATGGGGGCGGCGGTGCGGCTGGGGCTCTCCCTCCTGCTGGCCGTCGCTTTGGCCGGCGTGGCGCTCTCCATCGTCCGGCTGGCCTGTCTCTGTCTCACCGCCCGGGCCCTCTCTTCCCGGGAGCCCGGGGCGGGCTAGGGATGTGGGGCGTCTTTTCTGTATGTGTATCCGTCTCTGCGGCCTGCCGGAGGCTGCCGTCCCCCGCCTCAGCGGAGGGCGCGGCCCGGCTCCGGCAAAAGCGGGAAAGGGGGGCGCCGCGCCCCCCTTTCCCGCTTTTCATCCTGTCGTCCCGCGGTCTCCCGCGTCCGCCCCTTGTCCGGAGCGCCGGTACGGTCCAAAGGCCGGACGGCTCAGGCGCACTCCAGGTAGAGGGCCAGGAGGCGGATCGTCTCCCGCATGCCCTCCCAGTGGGTGCGCTCCATGCCGTGGGAGGCCTGGACGCCGGGGCCGATCAGGGCGGCCCTGGCCCGGCTCCCCGCCCGCCAGGACACGGAGGCGTCGGAGGAGTAGTGGGGGTAGACGTCCACGGCATAGCCCACCCCGTTGGCCTTGGCCAGGGCGATGAGGCGGCCCACCATCTCGTAGTCATAGGGGCCGGAGGAGTCCTTGGCGCAGATGGACACCTGCCGCTCGGTGCAGGTGAGGTCCGCCCCCACGCAGCCCATGTCCACCGCCAGCAGCTCGTCCAGGTCCCAGGGGATGGTGGCCCCGCCGTGGCCCACCTCCTCGTAGACGGTGAGATGGATCTCCGTGTCCCAGCGGGGCTTCTCCCCGGCGGCGGAGAGGAGCTTGAGCAGGGTGAGCAGGCAGGCTGCGGAGCCCTTGTCGTCGATGAAGCGGGACTTGAGGTAGCCGCTCTCGGTGACCACGGTCTTGGGGTCGTAGCAGACATAGTCCCCCACCTCGATCCCCAGGTCCCGGACCTCCTGGGCGGTGGAGGCCGTCTCGTCCAGGCGGACGTACATATCCTGCTCGTCCCGGGGCCGGGTGGCGGCGTCGTCGAACACATGGGCGGCGGGGGAGAGGGAGAGGATGGTGCCGGTATAGGTCCGCCCGTCCCGGGTATAGATCCGGCAGTACTCCCCGTCCAGGGTGGGCATCAGGGGGCCGCCGATCTTGGTCACCAGCAGCTCCCCCTTCTCGGTGATGGCCCGGCACATGAGGCCCAGGGTGTCGATGTGGGCGCACAGGCCGATCTTCTTGGTGTGCTCCCGGCCGGGGACGGCGATCGTCAGCCCCCCCTTGTTGGTCACCTGTGTCTCATAGCCCAGGCTCCGGGCGGTCTCCGCCGCCGCCTCCACCACCCGGCGGGTGAAGCCGCTGGGGGAGTCGATGGCCAGGAGGCCCCTGGCCGTATCCATCAAAAGGTCCTTGCAGCCGTTGATATCCATGGGTATCGCTTCCTTTCAGAGGGTGTTAGTGTCGGAGAGGATGTCCAGCCGCTGCTCCACCAGGTCCAGGAGCTCCAGATCGCTGGAAAAGACCTGGGCGGGCCCGCCGTCCAGCCAGTCCAGGCGGCCCTGCCAAGTGGCGTTGC
Source organism: Candidatus Intestinimonas stercoravium (assembly GCA_019117605.1). GTDB lineage: Bacteria > Bacillota > Clostridia > Oscillospirales > Oscillospiraceae > Intestinimonas > Intestinimonas stercoravium. Next base: position 56,554 of record DWZK01000107.1, read on the forward strand.
GGCGGGAGAGGATGTTGAGGGAGAAGGTGGCGATCTCTCCCCTGGCCCCGGCCACCTCCCCGGCGTCCATGGCCCCCTCGGGGAGGACCGCTTCGGCCCGGACGGGGACGGCCCCGCCGAAGGTGCGCAGCCGCTGGGAGGCCTGGGGGAAGTTCTGCTCCTCCAGGAGCCGCTCCAGTTGAAGGAGGAGGCCGCCCATGCTGGAGAAGGGCAGGGGGGCGGCGAGCCGCTGGCTGTAGACGAGGCCGCTGGCCCGCCCCTCCTCGATCCAGTCCACACAGACCCGGAGGACGCCGTTTTGATGGGTCAGCTTCACAGGCACGAAAGATTCCTCCTTCTACGGTAAGATAGCGGGGGCAGGGTCACCCCAGCCGCCTCTCCAGCCGGTCCGGGTCGGAGGCGTGGCGGAGGGCGGTCTCCCGGGAGATCCGGCCCGCCTTGAACAGGTCCAGGATGCTCTGGTCCATGGTGATCATGCCCAGGGCGGCGGAGGTGGAGATGACGCTCTCCAGCTGGAAGGCCTTGGACTCCCGGATCATGTTCCGCACCGCCGGGGTGACGCTCATCACCTCGAAGGCGGGGCACAGCCCCCCGTCCACGCCGGGGAGGAGCTGCTGGGACACCACGCCCTCCAGGGCCTGGGAGAGCTGGGTGCGGATCTGCTGCTGCTGGGCGGGGGGGAAGGAGTCCACGATCCGATCCACGGTGTTGGCCGCCCCGATGGTGTGGAGGGTGGAGATCACCAGATGGCCGGTCTCGGCGGCGGTGACGGCGGCCTTGATGGTCTCCGCGTCCCGCATCTCCCCCAGGAGGATGATGTCGGGGGCCTCCCGCAGGGCCGCCCGCAGGGCCGCCTCGTAGGACTGGGTGTCGGTGTAGAGCTCCCGCTGGGTGACCACGCTCTTCTTGTGCTGGTGGAGGTACTCCAGGGGGTCCTCGATGGTGATCACATGGGCCTCCCGGGTGGTGTTCACCGCGTCCACCAGGCAGGCCAGGGTGGTGGTCTTGCCGCTGCCCGCCGGGCCGGTGATGAGCACCAGGCCGTGGGTGGCGTTGGCGAAGGCCATCACGTTGTCCGGGATCCCCAGGGCGTGCCGGTCGGGCAGGACGAAGGACACCACCCGCACCACCAGGGCCAGGGAGCCGCGCTGCCGCAGGGCGTTGACCCGGAAGCGGCTCAGGCCCGGCACGGCGAAGGAGAAGTCGTCGTCCCCCGTCTCCAGGAGATGGTCCATGGGCCGCTTGGCCAGGGCGTAGAGCTCCTCCGTCAGGGCCCCCGTGGCGTCGGGCAGGAGGCGCTCCCCCACCCGGTCGATCCGGCCGTGGACCTTGTAGGACACCGGCAGGCCGGCGATCACCAGCACGTCGGAGGCCTCCCGGCGGACGGCCTCCTCTAAGATGTCGAGCAGCGGCATGAGAAAGACTCCTTTGGACAAAATATCAGCGATCAAATATTATAGATATGTGAATAGATATGTGAGGTCGAATGACCCCTCTCTTTTAAAAGTTCCAATACATCTGTTTTTGCTCTGCAGGTCCTCGATTTGATCCCGATCCCTCGGAAGCAATTTTGAGCAAAGGCATCCTCTATATAGAAGATCTTTCTGCCATCTTTTTCTCTAGATTTTATTTCCCCGGTTTCGCGGTCTCGTCGCGGTCTATAGATCACTACACGTATCTCTTCCTCATCTGCATAGTCCACGTTTTTGAAGCGATATTTATAT
>DWZK01000108.1 GCA_019117605.1 Candidatus Intestinimonas stercoravium
CGCTGTCTGACATTTTGACTTACGTCAAAATGTTCCTGACTGTACGCGAAAGTGGGGGCTCACCGCCCCCCTTTCACACTATCCCCCCGCTGCTTCTCCAGCGTTGTACCACTTCTTCGACAGGCTGAAAAATATGCCCTGCGGCTCCTGCCGCAGGGCATATTTTCATCCATGGTACGCTCACTCGCCGTTGTTGCCGGTGAGCTCCTGGGCGATGTTCAAGGCGTGATCGCCGATACGCTCGAAGTCGGTGAGCATCTCGGAGAAGAGGATACAGCCCTCATCGGAACAGATGCCCTCCCGCATCCGGGCCAGCTGCCGCTCCCGGAAAGAGCCGGTCATATCGTCGATCTTCTGCTCCATGTCCTCGATGCGGGGGAGCAGGGAGGGCTGATGGGTCATACCGCTCTGATCCAGGAGGTCCAGAGCATCCAGGCAGGTCTGACGCATCTCCTCGATCTCCTCCCGGGCCTCTGGCGAGAAGTGGACGTCCTTCTCCTTGACCTTGGCGCAGTAACCGCAGATGTTCATGGCGTGGTCGCCGATGCGCTCGATATTGCCGGTGACCTTGAAGTAGGCGCTCACCATGGCGGAGTCCTGCTCGTTGGTCTCATGGACGATGACATGGGAGATGAACTGGGAGATCTCCTTGTTGAGATAGTCCAGATATTCCTCGATGGCGTCTTCCTTCTCCATGAGGGAGGGGTCCCGGTCCAACACAGCCTGGAAAGCGGTGTTCACGTTCTCACGGGCCATGGCCAGCATCCGGGAGAGCTCCTGACGGAGCTGGCTGATATAGATGGCGGACACGCCGATGGAGCGGTCCTGATTGCCGGTGATGGGGGTGAGGAAGGCCAGATGCATCCCCTCCTCCATGTCCTCCTTCCGCTCGGGGAGGATGCGCATGGCGACCTGCACCAGCTTCGTGCCAAGGGGCAGGAGGAGGAGGGTGGTCACCACGTTGAAGAGGGTGTGCATATTGGCGATCTGTCCGGCGGGGTTGTCCGGGGTGAGCCCCTGCATGAAGGGCACCAGCGGGGTCACCAGACAGAGGACAGTGAAGACACAGGTGCCGATGACATTGAACATCAGATGGATGATGGTGGTGCGCTTGGCGTTGCGGTTGGTGCCGATGGCCGCCAGCACGGCGGTGATGCAGGTGCCGATGTTCTGGCCGAAGAGGACGAACACCGCGCTGTCCAGAGTGACCACGCCGCTGTTGGCAAGGGCCTGGAGGATGCCCACCGAGGCAGAGGAGGACTGGATGATGGCGGTGAACACTGCGCCGGCCAGGATGCCCAGGACAGGATTGGAGAACCGGGTCATCAGGTCGACGAAGGCGGGCATGTCGCGGAGAGGGGCCATGGAGGCGCTCATCATGTCCATGCCGATAAAGAGCACGCCCAGACCGCCGATGATGCTGCCGTAGTGGTGGAAGATAGGCTTCTTCACGAACACGCACATGGCCACGCCGACGAATGCGAAGAAGGGGGCCAGCACGCCCACATCCAGGGCGATGAGCTGTCCGGTGATGGTGGTGCCGATATTGGCGCCCATGATGATCCACACGGCCTGCTGGAGGGTCATCATCCCCGAGTTGACGAAGCCCACCACCATCACCGTGGTGGCGGAGGAGGACTGGATGACGGCGGTGATGACCGCACCCACCAGGACCCCCAGGAAGCGGTTGGAAGTGAGGCGTTCCAGGATGCTCTTCATCCGGTTCCCGGCCGCAGCCTCCAGGCCGGAACTCATCATCTGCATCCCGTGTAGGAAAAGGGCCAGCCCTCCCAACAGGCTCAGCACGTTCTCGATGCTCACAGATACACTCCTTCTCTCTCATAAAATAAGGGCTCGCCCGCCGCCACGAATGTGGCCGCAGGTGATGCCCTCAAACAGATGGCCGCGCTTGCTCCGGCAGACCGGACAAGCGCCTCTTGGACTCCTGATGCTTCTGCACGGTGTTACACGTCCTTTTTCTTCAAAGTTCGCCTTTGAACTCAAGTATAGTATACCGTGCCTTTACCATTTCGTCAAACAAAATTTACTCTATTTTACTTGGGACCACATGGCCGGGCTCACGCAGGAAGACAGGCCTGTCCGGGGTGGACAGGGAGGGGGCATAACAGAAGCCCAGCCGCCGGAACTGGGGGAGGAGCTCCAGGTCTTCCGCCCCCGCCTCGGCCAGGAAGCGCACCATCTCTCCCCGGGCCATCTTCACATAGACCCCCTTCTCCACCACCTTCCCGGCGGCGTCCTGTTCGCCAAAGATGGGGGAGACCACCCGGACAGAGGGGGGCAGATGGGGGAGCACGGCCCTGCTGTACTCGGCGGAGGCCAGGTCCAGGAGCAGATCGCCGGCATCCACGGTCCGGGCCAGGTCCCCGCCCCAGAACCGGTAGAGGCCCCGTCCCGCCGCCGTCTCCAGCTTGGCCTGCATCTCCAGCCGGTAGGGGACCACACCGTCGAAGGGGCGCAGTACGCCGTAGAAGCCGGAGAGGATCCGAAGGTGAGACTGGACATAGGCCAGCTCATCTCCCGTGAAGACGGAAGGGGCCATATAGCGGTACTGGATGCCCTCATAGGCCAGCAGGGCGGGCGTGAGCCGCCGCTCCAGGTCCATCTCCTGGTAGCGCTGATAGTTGATGGCGGCCAGCTGTTCGTTGCAGGCCAGGAGCTTTCGGAGCTCCGGCAAGGCGAGGCCCCGGAGCAGGCCGAGGAGCTCGCGGGTGCGGGGGAGCAGGGCGGGCAGGTCCCGGGGCGGCAGACCGTCCACATCCTCCCGCATCTTTTTTGCAGGGGAGATGATGATGCGCATGTCGATCCCTCCGATCTCTTCTGAGCAGGGCGCAAAAAGGCGGGCGGCCGGAGAGGCCGTCCGCCGGGAGATGTCAATCCAATATCTGGACCCCCGCGCCCAATACGCCGTCGCCGATATAGACGCTGAGGGTGCCGTCCAGCTCCCCCTCCCAGATGTGTTCATGGTTGGGGAGGGCCGCCTTGAGCTTCTCTTTCAACTCGGCCATCTCCTCCGGGGCCCCGCCGTTGGCCACGGCCAGATTGTACTTCTTATGGTCCCCGCAGGCCTTCACCACCAGCTCGATGAGCTTGCTCTGCACCTGTTTGCGCCCCCGGACCTTGGCGATGGACTGGAGCTGCCCGTCAGCGGCGAAGGTGATGAGAGGCTTGATCTGGAGCACGGTCCCCGCCATGGCGGTGACCTTCCCGATGCGTCCGCCCCGCTGGAGGTATTCCAGGGTGTCCACCGAGAAGAAGGGGAAGGTGTTTTTGATGAGGTAAGGGGCGCGCTCGTGGGTGAGCTCCTGCCAGGAGGCCCCGGCGCGCAGCTCCTCCGCCAGCTGGAGGAGGGTGATGCCGATGCCCAGGGAGCCGCTGAGGGAGTCGAACACCTGGATCTCCAGGTCGCTCCGCTCCTCCGCCATGAGGCGCACCATATTGTAGGTGCCCGAGAGGCCGCTGGAGAGGAGGATGGCGATGACCCCGTCATAGCCGTCGGCGGCGATCCGGTCGAAGGCAGCGGTGATGTCCTCCCCGGCAGGGAGGGAAGTCTTGGGCAGCTGTCCGGACCGGAGGAGGCGGTAGATATCCCCAGCCCGGATGTCCACGCCGTCCCGGTACTCCCGGTCCCCGCAGCGGATGCGCAGGGGGACCACATAGATGTGGTTCTCTTCGAGCAGACGGGGGCTCAGGTCCGCGCAGGAATCGGTGAGCAGTGCGATCTTACGGGGGGCCATTCAGACATCATCTCCATCGGTTGACAAGATCGTAGCCACTGTCTATAATGGAAGTGGCATAACAATGTTATGTGACTTCATTATAGGGCATAGAGGCCCCCTTGTCAATGACGGAACGGGGCTGCAGAGGGGGGAGAGAGATGGACCACGCACAGCGCAGGAAGCTCCAGGGAGCGGAGACCCAGCGGAAGATCCTCCACGCCGCGCTGGCCCTGGTGCGGGAGAGGGGCTTCGACCGGGTGTCCATCCGGGATATCTGCAAGGCCGCGGGAGTCACCACCGGGGCGTTCTACCACCATTTCCCCTCCAAGGAGGCCCTGCTGGAGTACGGGTTCGCCCCTCTGGACGACTATATGCGCGCCGCTCTGGAGGGAAGGGGAGAGGAGCCCCCCGAGCGGCGGCTGTGGGCGATCCTCTCCGCATACACCCGCTTCATGGAGGAGAACCGGGATCTCCTGGGGCGGTATTACCAGAAGCGCATCGCCGAGCCGGATACCAAGAGCATGGACGAGAGCCGGTATACCCTCCGGGCCATGCTGGACTGCTTCCGGCAGGCGGAGAGAGAGGGGCTGCTGGTGCCGGACCGCACACCGGAGTGGGTGGCAGGGTTCTGCTTCCGCCACTTCCGGGGAGTGGTGGTGGATTGGATCCTCCACCGATACGGCTACCCGCTCATGCCGCGGATGGAAGAGGACTACCAGCTCTTCTCCACCCTGTTCCACGCATGATCCGACCAAGGAGAGGGGAGCTGTCGTCAGCTCCCCTCTTTTTTCAGTCCCTCCACCAGAGGGAGGAGGGCGCCGGGTGCGTTGTCCTCCGGGTGGGCCGCGATGTGGGCCTCCAGGATCCGGAGGGCGCGGCCGATCTCCCCGCCCCGGAGGCCCAGCGCATAGAGGTCCCGTCCGGTGAGGGCGGGCTGGGGGCGCTCTTCCCGGAGCACCGCCCGGCGGATGCGCCGCTCCACCGGCAGGGCGGTGATGTCCAGGCCGGTGGCCCGGCAGAAGGCCCGCCAGCGGACCTCGGGGACGGCCGGGAGATCCTGGAGCGCGGAGAGGTCCCGGACGGCCGCCTCCGCGCCGAAGCGGCGCAGCATCCCCAGCTCCACCGGCAGGGCGGCCAACTGGGGACGGGGGGAGAGGAGGAGCTTCTCCAGCTCTCCCTTGACCCGCTCCCCGGAGACGTGGTCCAGCCCGGCGGCGTTCCGGGCCAGGGCGGCGGCGGTGTCCGGGTCCAGGGAGAAGCCCAGCTGGGCGGCGAAACGGATCCCGCGGAGCATCCGCAGGGCGTCCTCCCGGAAGCGCCGGTCCGGATCCCCCACACAGCGGACGCGCCGTCCGTCCAGGTCGGAGAGCCCGCCGAAGCGGTCGATGACCCCGCCCTCCGGCCCCAGGGCCAGGGCGTTGACGGTGAAGTCCCGCCGGGCCAGGTCGGCCTCCAGCCCAACTCCGAAGATCACCCTGTCCGGATGGCGGCCGTCAGAGTAGCCGGACTCCCCCCGGAAGGTGGTGACCTCGATGGGCATGCCGTCCAGGAGCACGGTGACCGTGCCGTGTCTGAGCCCCGTGGGGACCGTGCGGGGGAAGAGGGCCTGGACCTCCCAGGGCAGGGCGGAGGTGGCCGCGTCCCAGTCCCCGGGGGCGCGGTCCAGCAGCAGGTCACGGACGCAGCCCCCCACGGGATAGGCCGCATGACCGGCCTCCCACAGGGCGGCGCAGCAGGCCCGCACGGGCCCGGGGATCCGGGCCCAGTCCAGTTTTTTCCCCGACAGAGACATCTCCTCCCCTCCTGTTGGTATTTTTCCCTTGCCTATCACCTATAATGACCGTATAATATATGATTTGAACGAGGTCTCTCTCCGGAGCTGTCAGGCGGAGAGCGGGTGGGCGGTCCCACCTATTATAATATGGGAAAAAAGGTGTGTAAACCTATGACGGTACACGACATCGAGAGATATATCGCGCGGGGCCGGCGGGCCCATCTGGTGGGTATCGGCGGGGTCTCCATGGCCCCCCTGGCGGAGGTGCTCCACGGCATGGGCATGGCCATCACCGGCTCGGACATGCGGGAGAGCGGGACGGTGGAGCACCTCCGCGCCCTGGGCATCCCGGTGGCCATCGGCCACCGGAGGGAGAACGTGGAGGGGGCGGAGCTGGTGATCCGTACCGCCGCCGTCCACGACGCCAATCCGGAGATCGCCGCCGCCCGGGAAGCGGGGATCCCCGTCTTCGAGCGGGCCCAGGCCTGGGGGGCCATCATGCGCAGCTATAAGAACGCCCTGTGCATCGCGGGCACCCATGGCAAGACCACCACTACCTCCATGTGCACCCACATCATCATGGCCGCGGGGCTGGACCCCACGGTCATGATCGGGGGGACCCTGCCCCTGCTGGGGGCGGGCCACCGGGTGGGCAAGGGGGACACCATCATCCTGGAGTCCTGTGAGTACTGCAACTCCTTCCTCTCCTTCTCCCCCACCGTGGCGGTGATCCTCAACATCGAGGCGGACCACCTGGACTTCTTCAAGGACCTGGAGGACGTGGAGCGCTCCTTCCGGGCCTTCGCGGACCTGGTCCCCCCGGACGGGCGCATCATCGCCAACGGGGAGGACGAGAACACCATGCGCACGCTGGCCGGGGAGGAGCGCCCTGTGACCACCTTCGGGCTGGAGCGCGGGGACATCCACGCCGCCGCGCTCCAGTGGGAGAAGGGCCTGCCCACCTTCGACGTGGTGGTCCGGGGGGAGAAGTATGCCCATGTGGCGCTGGGCGTGCCCGGGCTCCACAATGTGAAGAACGCCCTGGCCGCCGCCGCCGCCGCCCACGCCCTGGGGGTGCCCGGGGAGGCGGTGGAGCGGGGCCTGGCCCAGTTCCGGGGGGCCGGCCGCCGCTTCGAGCACAAGGGGAGCTTCCACGGCGCGGAGATCTACGACGACTACGCCCACCACCCGGGGGAGCTGCAGGCCCTCCTGACCACCGCCAAGGGGCTGGGCTACCGGCGGGTGATCTGCGCGTTCCAGCCCCACACCTACAGCCGCACCGCCGCCCTGTTCGACGATTTCGTCCGGGTGCTCCGGGAGCCGGACGTGACCATCCTGGCAGAGATCTTCGCCGCCAGAGAGACCAATGACATCGGCATCTCCTCCCGGGACCTGGCGGAGCGGATCCCCGGCTCCAGGTACTGCGCCGATCTGAACGAGGTGGAGGAGGTCCTGCGGGACCTGGCCCGGCCCGGGGACCTGATCCTCACCGTGGGAGCGGGGGATATCTACACCGTGGGAGAGGCGCTGGTGAGCGAAGCGAGATAAAAAAGCGGCAGACGAGATGACCGGCTGAGAAACAGGCCCCCGGGCCTCCCCACTGCGGGAGGCCCGGGGGCCTTGCGCTGCCCTCAGTCCAGGCGGAGGAAGTCCGGCTCCCGCCCGAGGGGGAACTGCCGGGGCTCGCCGCGCCGGGCCAGGTCCTTCATGTCCACCCAGCGGACCCGCTGGTCCTCGTAGGTGGTCCAGTAGAACCGCAGGGACTCGGCGCACATGACCGAGGTATAGAGGGTGTAGTCCCAGGCGGCGGGCCCGCCCTCAGGGACAGAGGACGGGGCCACACGCACCATCCCCAGCGGGAAGGCGACGCTCTGGAAGAGGCGGAACATACGGGCCACGCCCTCCTCTTCGTTCTCGCCCCTGAGACAGTATTTCTTGAGGAAAGCCAGCCGCACGAAGCGGGAGGGAGAGCTCCAATCCCCGGGCAGCCCCTGGCCTCCGCTGCCGGAGAAGCAGGCGGCCGGCCGGTCCCCCTCCACCTCCGGGCCCTCCCGGTCGGCATCCTGGACGCCGGTATAGTTGAGCAGGTCGATCCGATGCCAGGGGTAGCTGGGGCTGTTGGTCATCACGCCGATGGTGCGCCGGTAGATGCGCAGCCCGTCCCGGTCCGGCTCCACCACGATGCTCTCTCCCGTGCGGTCACTGAAGGACCAGTGGAGGGTAGGCACCTGGCCGAAGAGGGGGACGCCCACCAGAGAGGTCTCCTCCCGGAGGGTGCGGACCACCTCCTCCACACTGGCGCACTGGGAGAGCAGGTGGAACACGACGAAGGGGGGCTGGAGCGGGAGGGTGCCCGGCCGGACGGCGCGGCCGAAGCGGGCGAAGGCCCGGTAGTTGAGCTGCCCGCCCATCAGGCCCCGCTCGTTGATGCCCTCATAGAGGATGGGGGCGGCGGGCGCAGCCGTCGAGCCCACGCCCACCGTGCCATAGGTGGAGATCTGCTGCCGCTCCCGCCGGCGGCCCCGGCCCCGCCCGGCCTCACAGGCCCGGTAGGCCGTGCCGCGGGGGAGATAGAGGACGGCGCTGTCCAGGGGATGGCAGTCCAAGTCGAAATTCCTGCCCCAGAGGTGGCGGCCGTCCAGGGTGGTCCAGCTCAGAGCGCTGCACCCCGCTTGTCCCGCGGCGGATAAGACGTTCCGTGTGTCCATGGGTACACCTCCTGCTTTCATGCTCTGGCCTTGTCATGCCCGAAAGCGGCCCGTCCTATTCCTCTCTCGCTCCATTCGCCGGAGCGGGTCCTTACATATCCTGGAGCA
>DWZK01000109.1 GCA_019117605.1 Candidatus Intestinimonas stercoravium
CCTGGCCCTGGCCATGGTGCTCCTGATGATCCTGCCCATGCTCACCATGGCGATCCAGAGCGCCAGCGCCGCCAGCCAGGATGAGCTCCAGGCCCAGATCGACGCCGGAAAGTCCCAGGCCGCCGATCTGAACGACCAGATCGATGCCCTGGAGCAGGAGCTGGCGAGCATCCAGAGCGACAAGGCCCAGGCGCTGGAGCAGAAGAGCCTGCTGGAGCAGCAGATCAATGCGCAGAACGCCGCCATCGCCAGTGTGGAGAGCAATATCGCCCAGTACGACCTGCTCATCGCAGAGAAGGAGACGGAGGTGGCTGAGACCCAGGCGAAGGAGGAGGCGCAGTTCGAGCTCTTCTGCGACCGGGTCCGGGCCATGGAGGAGTCGGGGACCACCAGCTACTGGGACATCCTGTTCGGTGCGTCCGACTTCTCCGACCTGTTGGACCGGGTGGCCATGATCGGCGAGGTCATGGAGTACGACAACCAGGTCATGGACGAGCTGGCCGCGCTCCGGCAGGACCTGCAGGACCAGCAGACCCAGCTGGAGGCCTCCCGGGCGGACCAGCAGGCGGAAAAGGAGGATCTGGAGGCCCGCAGGGCGGACCTCCAGGCCAAGCAGAGCGAGGTGGACGCCCTCATCGCCCAGATCGCCGCCGACGAGTCCCAGACCGAGGCGGCCCGGGACGCCCTGGAGGCGGAGGCATCCCGCATCGACGCGGAGGTGGCGCGGAAGCAGAAAGAGCTCCAGGCCCTGTTGGACGCGGGGAAGATCACCTTCGACCCGGGCACGGGCTATGTGTGGCCGGTGCCGGGGAACTACCGCATCACATCCCTTTTCGGCCCCCGCATCCACCCCATCACCGGCCGCCCGGGCAACCACACCGGCACCGACATCGCGGCTCCCGGGGGCACTCCGATCCACGCGGCCCGGGGCGGCGTGATCACCATCTCCACCTATAACAGCTCCTACGGCAATTATGTCGTGGTCCAGCACGACAACGGCGTGTCTACCCTCTACGCCCATATGAGCTCCCGGGCGGTGAGCGAAGGCGACGTGGTGGAACAGAACCAGGTCATCGGCTATGTGGGCACCACCGGCAGCTCTACGGGCAACCACCTGCATCTGGAGTTCCGGGTCAACGGCAGCCGCCAGGACGCCTTGAGCTACTATCCCGCTCTGGCCGATCAGTTCATCTACAGCTAAAAGACCGGACGAGCGTTCCGGCGAGCCACGGCGGAGACAGAGGGCGCCTCTGTCTCCGCCCTTTTCCATAGAAAGGACAGGGGTATGGACAAGAAGAGATCGTTTCTCCCGGCGCTGGTCCTCACAGCGCTGGTATCGTTCCTGGCGGCGGTCCTGGTGCTCTTGGGGGCGGCCTGGGCCGTACTGGGCACGGAGGGCCTGAGCATGATAGAGACCTTGGTCCTCATCAACACCCGCTTCGTGGGGGAGCACGACCTGGGCGAAGCGGTGGATGAGTCCTTGGACGCGCTGATCGAAGGACTGGGGGACCGCTGGTCCTACTATATGGACGAAGAGGCGTACGCCGCCCAGCAGGAGAGCCGGAACAACGCCTATGTGGGCATCGGCGTCACCGTCACCTATCCGGAGGAGGGCGGGCTCCTGATCCGGGCGGTGGCAGAGGAGGGGCCCGCCCGGGAGGCGGGCCTCCAGGCCGGAGAGCGGATCACCGCCGTGGACGGGACCGCCCTCACCGCGGAGAACAGCGCGGACGGGGCGGAGCTGGTCCGGGGCCCCGAGGGCTCCCAGGTGGTGCTCACCGTCCAGGGCACAGACGGGGCGGTCCGCCAGGTCACGGTGACCCGGCGGCGGGTGGAGGAGCACCCGGTGTCTTATACGCTGCTCTCCGACGGCACCGGCCTGGTGACGATCAGGAACTTCAACAGCCGCTGTGCCCAGGAGGGGATCGCCGCAGTGGATGCGCTGGTGGAGCAGGGGGCCCGGCGGCTGGTATTCGATGTGCGCAACAACGGAGGCGGCTACCTGGATGAGCTCACGGAGCTGCTGGACCACCTGCTGCCCCAGGGCACGATCTTCCGCAGCCAGACCAAAGCGGGGCGGGAGAGCGCCGTGGAGTCGGACGAGAACTGTGTGGAGCTGCCCATGGCTGTGCTGGTCAACGGGAACACCTATTCCGCGGCAGAGCTTTTCGCCGCAGAGCTCCAGGAGATGGGGAGGGGCGTGATCGTGGGGGAGCCCACCTTCGGAAAAGGCTTCTCTCAGCAGACCTTCGCCCTGCCGAACGGAGGCGCGATCAATATCTCCACCGCCAAGTATTTCACCGGAGAAGGGGTCTCCCTCATCGGTACAGGCCTGGCTCTGGACCGGGAGCTCCACCTCACCGACGAGCAGGCGGCGGCCCTGGCCGCCGGGACGTTGGCCCCGGAGGAAGACCCTCAGCTCCAGGCGGCGGTCGGACTGCTGGAGGCTGCGGGATAGCCTGCGCCTCGCGGAGAGGGGCTATGAGCAAGGCAGAGCGCGAAAAGGGAGCGGCCCCCGCCGGATCTTTCCGGCGGGGGCCGCTCATCTCATATCAAGGCTCTGTCTGTCGGGAGAGGGCCTTCTCGGCCAGGGGAGCGCGGTCTCTGCGGGTGAGGAGGAAGCCGGCGCAGAGGGCGGTGAAGGGGGCCACGGTGACCAGGCCGAAGGAGCCGATGACCGTGTGTATCAGCTCTGCCGCCACATACTTGTAGTTGAGGATGCTGGCCACGGGGGTGCCCTGGGCCATGAACACCATCAGGAGGGCCACATAGCCGCCGGAGTAGGCGAAGAGCAGGGTGGTGGTCATGGTGCCCATGGCGGCCCGGCCCACGTTGACGCCGGAGCGCACGGCCTCGCGCCATCCCAGGTCGGGGCGCTTCTCCACCACCTCGTGGATGGCGGAGGTGATGTCTACGCTCAGGTCCATCACTGCGCCGGAGGCGCCGATGAAGATGGATGCCATATAGATCTGGGTCAGGTCCAGATGCTGATAGCCGGCGTAGAGGAGGCTCTCTGAGTAGGACATCACCGCGCCGTGGATCTGGAAGAGGTCGGTGAAGAGGATCCCCAGCAGGCAGGTGACCAGGATGCCCAGGAAAGAGCCGGAGACCGCCGCCATGCACCGCCGGTCGAAGCCATAGACCAGGGCGATGATGATGAGGGTCAGGAAGAGGACGATGACCAGCCCCACCCAGATGGGGTTCCAGCCCTTGAGATAGAGGGGGACCAGCACTTTCCACAGGGTGAGGATGGTGAGCGCGAAGGAGGCGATGGCCCGAAGGCCGGTGCGCCCGGCGAAGAGGAGGAGGAAGAGGGCGAAACCGGCGGCCATCAGGGCCTCCCAGCCCAGGCGGTAGTGGTCGCTCATGGTCACGTTGGTGATCAGGTCCCCGTCGTGGCTCACCACCACATAAGCCCGGTCTCCGGGCGCGAAGAGCTTGTCCTGCTCCAGAGAGCCGTTGAGCATGTTGACGCCGGTGACCGTCTGCCCGGCGAACCTGCCGTCCAGGATCTCCAACTGGCAGAGCTGCTCGCCGGAGCGGACCAGGCCGGTGTCGATGATAGAGGAGTCATCCGTGGACAGCACACGGGCGGTGCACCGCTCCGCCTCCTGATAGACCAGGGCGCCTTCGAAACCGGTGGGGAGGAACAAGAGGAAGAGGACGGCCAGCAGGCAGACCAGCAGGGGGGCGTGATAGCGCAGGGAGAAGGGGCGGATCTTTTTCATATTCGATAAGGCTCCTTTTGGGTGGAAAGTCGAAACGGGCCGAGACAGGCGCGGCCCTCCCACGCCCGAAGAGGGCGGAGGAGGGCGGCCCGGAAGAGCGATGTAGAGGGGCGGTGCGGATCAGGCGATGTCCAGCAGGTCGGCCATCTTGTGATAGATCTGAGTGTTGTCGTAGTAACCGTTGAAGGTCTCGGCGCCGGCGCCCTCGGCCAGGACGGCCACGGGGAGGCCGGTATGGCTGTAGGAGGTGAAGGAGATGCCGGACTTGTTGTTGATGATGTGGGTGATGGTGACGCTCAGAGGCTCGTAGGTGCCGTAGAGCACATATTCCTCCTGCTCGTACTCGCTGGCGGCGGTGCCGTTGACGCTCTTCTCATAGGCGGCGCGGAGCTGCTCCAGCTCGTACTCGGTGAGGACCAGCTTATCCCCCTCCTCGCCCTGGACCTTCAGGCCGAAGAGCTCCTCGATGTCCTGGAGCACTTCCTCGAAGGAGGTCTTGTTCTCCTTGTAGGCGGCTACATAGTCGCTGTCGTATTTGGCGAAGGAGATCTTCTGGCTCTCCAGCAGGTCCAGATAGGTGTCGTAGTCAGTGCCGGCGAAACCGATGGTCAGACCGCCGGTCTCGTGGTCGCCGGTGACCAGGATCAGGGTCTCTTCGGGGTGCTCCGCGGCGAAGTCGATGGCCACCTGCACCGCGTCGGCCAGGGCCTTGGTGTCGTGGATGGTGGAGGCGGCGTCGTTGGCGTGGCAGGCCCAGTCGATCTTGCCGCCCTCGCACAT
>DWZK01000110.1 GCA_019117605.1 Candidatus Intestinimonas stercoravium
TATCCTCCGGCCGGGGCCTCTATGCTGAAAGAGATCGAATGGAAAGGAGCGCAGCGCTATGACAGAGAGATATCGAGTCACCATACAGAGCCAGATGGGCCCGAGGAAGGGCATCCTGACCCTCAGTTATCAAGGGAGCTATGTCACCGGTTCGCTGGATCTGGTGGGCCATGTCAACGCAGTGCAGGGCATACAGGAGGCGGATGGGACGATCCATCTCTTCCACCGCATCAAAACGGCGGTGAGCACCATCCCATGTGAGACTGTCCTCGGCCTGCGGGCAGGAGCCCTGCGCGGAACATCCACTTCAAGGGCGGTCCATATGCGGTGGGAGGGCGCTCTCCTCTGTCAGGAGCCCCAGGAGGGGGCGGAGCTGTGAGCGAGGGGAATGGAAAGCCGTCCTTTTTCGAGAAGCTGGCCACTGTCATCGTCGACAAGAGGAACCTGATCTTTTTCCTCTACGCCTGTGCGCTGATCTTCTGCCTGTTCTCTCGAAACTGGGTCAGCGTCTGCAACGACATCACGGAGTATCTGCCGAAGACCACAGAGACCCGCCAGGGCCTGACCCTCATGGACGAGGAGTTCACCACCTTCGGCACTGCCAGGGTCATGGTCTCCCATGTGACCTACGAGATCGCGGAGGGACTGGCGGAACGGATGAAGCAGATCGAGGGGGTCGCCTCGGCCACCTTCGGGGGCAGCGGCGCCGGCGGGTCCATAGAAGATGACGGCGAGCCGGAGACGCCGGAGGACATCGCGGCGTATTTCAAGGGCGCGGACGCCCTGATCTCCGTGACCTTTGACGGGGAGGAGGACGACGAGATCAGCCTTGCCGCCCTGTCCGCCATCCGGGAACTGCTGGAGCCCTACGATCACTATATCGACAGCACTGTGGGCAGTTCCCAGGCGGATTCCCTGGCCAGCGAGATGGGGATCATCCTGGCGGTGGCGGCCGTCATCATCGTGCTGGTGCTGCTGCTCACCTCCCGCTCCTACGCGGAGATCCCGGTGCTGCTCATCACCTTTATCGCGGCGGCTCTGCTGAACCTGGGGACCAATTTTATATTTGGAGAGATCTCTTTCGTGTCCAACTCGGTGACCGTGGTGCTGCAGCTGGCCCTGGCCATCGACTACGCCATCATCATGCTCCACCGCTTCCTGGAGGAGCGGGAACACGCCGGGGACCGGGAGGCCTGCATAGCGGCGGTGAGCGCCGCCATCCCCTCCATCTCCGCCAGCAGTCTCACCACTATCTCGGGCCTGGCCGCCATGATGTTCATGCAGTTCCGCATCGGCTTTGACATGGGCGTCGTCCTGATCAAAGCCATCCTGTTCAGTATGCTCTCGGTCTTTACCCTGATGCCGGGTCTGCTGATGCTCTTTTCCGGGGCCATGGCAAAGACCCGGCACCGCAACTTCATCCCCAAGATCGACCGCTGGGGCAAATCCACCCTGAAGCTGCGCTATGTGGGGGTCCCGCTGTTCTTTGCAGCCGTCGTAGTTGGCTTCCTGCTGTCCGACCAGTGCCCCTATGTCTACGGCTACAGCCAGATCGAGACCGCCCGGCAGAACGAGACCCAGATCGCCGAGGAGCGGGTCAACAGGACCTTCGGCACCCAAAACGTGATGGCACTGCTGGTGCCGAAGGGCGACTATGCCAGCGAGAAGGCCCTGCTGGACCGGCTGGAGAGCTACGACCAGGTGGACTACGCCATGGGGCTGTCCAATGTGGAGGTCATGGATGGCCGCATGCTCACCGACGCCCTGACGCCCCGGCAGTTCGCTGAGATGACAGACCTGGACTATGAGCTGGTGTGCCTTGTCTATGCCGCCTATGCGGCGGAAAACGAGGAGTACGGCCAGATCGTAGGTGGCCTGGATGACTATACGGTCCCGCTGATGGATATGTTCTTCTTTGCCTACGACAAGGTGGAGGAGGGCTATGTGAGACTGGACGAGGAGCAGCAGGCGGACCTGGACGATCTGTACGAGCAGCTGTCTGACGCCCGGGAGCAGCTGCTGGGAGAGGACTACACCCGGATGCTGGTCAGTCTGGATCTGCCGGAGGAGGGGGAGGAGACCTTCGCCTTCCTCCGGACCATCCACCGGGAGGCGGAGCGGTACTATGATGCCGGCAGCGTCTATCTGGTGGGGGACTCCACCAGCGACTACGATCTCTCCGTATCCTTTGCCAGGGACAATGTGATGATCAGCGTGCTGTCGGTGGTATTCGTCATCATCGTGCTGCTCTTCACCTTCCAGTCGGTAGGGCTCCCCCTCCTGCTGATCCTGGTGATCCAGGGCAGTATCTGGATCAACTTCTCCTTCCCCGGCGTGACGGGGCAGCCCATCTTCTTCATGAGCTATCTGGTGGTGACCTCCATCCAGATGGGTGCCAACATCGACTACGCCATCGTGATCTCCTCCTGGTACAACGAATTGAAGGGGAGCATGTCCCGGAGGGAGGCCATCATTCAAGCTTTGGACCTGTCCTTCCCCACGGTGCTGACCTCGGGGAGCATCCTGTCCGCTGCCGGGGCACTGATCGCCCGGATCACTACGGAGCCCGCTATCGTGGGCATCGGAGAGTGTCTGTGCCGGGGGACGCTGATCTCCATGTTCCTGGTCATGTTCGTCCTGCCCCAGATCCTGTTCCTGGGGGATACGATCGTGGAAAAGACCCGGTTCAACATCAAAGTCCCGGAGGTCAGCCGCAGCGCCAGCGGCACCGTCTATGTGAACGGACGGGTCCGGGGCCGGGTGTCCGGCGTGGTGGACGCCCATATCCAGGGCGTGATCTACGGCGATGTCTCCGGGATGCTGGAGACCGGAAGCTATCAGACCAAGGAGGTCCCAAACGCAGATGAAACGGAAGATCAGTAGATCCCTGAGCCTCCTTTTGGCGGCAGTCATGCTCCTCTCCCTCATAGCCCCCGCCGCCCTGGCGGCCGGGAGCGCCGATGCCGTCTATCTCCGCACAGCGGAGGATCTGGTAAACCTTTCTCAGAAATGCACCCTGGACAGCTGGTCCCAGGGGAAGACCGTCTATCTGGAGGCGGATATCGACCTGACCGGCGTGGACTTCGCCCCTATCCCCACCTTCGGCGGCACCTTCGAGGGGCGGGGCCACACTATCTCCGGGCTGTACCTCACGGGCAGCGGCGATGTGCGGGGCCTGTTCCGGTACATACAGCCCACCGGCGCCGTGGGGGATCTCCACGTCACGGGCACCATCTCCCCGACCGGACGCAAGAACACCCTGGGCGGCCTGGCGGGGGAGAACCATGGGACCATCACGAACTGCTCGTTCTCCGGGGCGGTGAGCGGTACGGACAGTATCGGCGGGATCGCGGGCATCAACGAGGCCCGGGGACAGATCATCAACTGCGCCTTCTCCGGCTCTGTCACCGGGGAGCACTATGTGGGCGGCATCGCCGGGCAGAACTACGGCTCCATCATCCAGTGTGAGAACAAGGGCAGCATCGATACCACAGAAGTAGCCGCGGAACTGGATCTGGACGAGCTGGATCGGGAGCAGCTCAACGCCGTGGAGAATGTGCCGGTCTGCACCGATATCGGCGGCATCACCGGCTTTTCCTCCGGGATCCTGCAGGGCTGCGTCAATACCGGGGCGGTGGGGTACGCCCATGTGGGCTACAACGTCGGCGGCATCGTGGGGCGGCAGTCCGGCTATCTGAACGGCTGCGCCAATTCCGGGACGATCCTAGGCCGGAAGGATGTGGGCGGCATCGCCGGGCAGCTGGTGCCGGAGGTGCGGCTGCTCTATAACGAGGGCCGGATAGGCGACCTGCTGGACGAATTGGATGTGCTGCGCGAGCTGATAGACCGGACGGGGGACGATGTCCGCGGCGCCTCCGACGCGCTCTCGGAGCGGATGCAGGCCATTTCCGACCGGGCGGGCGAGGCCCAGGAGGCCATGAGTGATTTGATGGACTCCGCCACAGACTGGGCCAATGAGGATATCGGCGAGATCAATGACCTGTCCGCCCGGCTCTCCTGGCTCACGGATGAACTGGATCCCATTATGGACGGCGCCGCAGATGCGATGGATCGGATGGAGGAACTGTCCGGGCAACTGAACGATGTGATGGACGAGGCGCAGGAAGCAGGCGGCCTGGCCCCCGATGCGGCGGATCAGTTTGCAGATGCCATAGAAGACTTGGGTACCGCCGCCCGGAACGGCCGGAACGCCGTGGAGCACCTCAAAGCGGCTATGGCCCACCTGCGTGATGTGCTGGGAAGACCGGAGCTTACGGCGGAGGCCATCCAGGCAGTCGCAGACGCGGCGGTCCAACTCGCGGATGCACTGTCCGCGGTATCGGACGCAATCGTGCAGGCTGTGACCGTTTGGGCCGAAGCCGGCGGGGCAGACAGGAGCGATGAGGAGATCGCCGCGCTGGGATCTGAGCTGGCTGCGGTACGCAGCAGTCTGGAGCAGGCAAAAGATGCTGCACAGGCGCTGGGTGCCGCCGCAGCAAAACTCGTGCTGCCCACGGTGCATCCCGAGGAATGGGAGGCCGCCCGGCAGGAGGCAGAGGCTGCCGGCGAGAGCCTGGCCGCAGCCACGCGCACAATGGCCAGCGCCATCTCCGACAGCGCAGACGCCGTCCGCCAGCTGCGGGAATTGCTGGAGCAGGCCGGGGATGCCATGGAGGAACTGCGGGAGGCCGGAGATACCATAGAGGAACTGTCATCTCTGGCCTCGGGCATCAGCGCTGACCTTTCCGATGTACTGCACGAGTTGTCCGAGATGCCCACCATCACCATCCGCCCCATCAGCAGCGAGATCCAGGAGCAGGGGGACGCCCTGGGAGACATCTTCTCCGACCTGTTAGACGACGGAGACGCCCTGCGGGAGTCCATGTCCAGCAGCACAGACATCCTGCTGGACGATCTGGAGGCTATCAATGAACAGTTCGGCGTCATCACCGGCCTGCTGCGGGATATCCTGGATGCTCCTGACGGGGAGGCCGAGAGCCGCTTCGAGGATGTGTCGGACGAAGCGCCCGAGACCACAGATACGGGGCATCTGTCCGACGCCCGGAATGACGGAACTGTGGAGGGGGATATCGATGTGGCCGGGATCGTGGGCTCCATGGCCATCGAGTACGACTTCGACCCGGAGGACGATCTGATCCGGGAGGGAGACCGCTCCCTGGACTTCCGGTATCAGGCCAAGGCAGTCGTCTCCTCCTGTGTCAATACAGGCGAGATCACCGGAAAGCAGGACTGCGCAGGCGGCATCGTCGGGCTGATGGATCTGGGCCGGGTGAGCGGCTGTGAGAACTATGGAGATGTCTCCAGCACGAACGGCGGTCATGTGGGCGGTATCGCCGGGGCCTCCTGGGGGAGCATCCGGGGCAGTTGGAGCAAGTGCCGCCTGTCCGGCGGGGACTATGTGGGAGGCGTGGCCGGCCTGGGGGCCACACTGGTGAACTGCCATACCCTGGTGACCATCGACGAGGGCGCCGCTTATCTGGGCGCTGTGGCGGGAGACGTGGACAGCGGCGGCACTGTGTCTGGAAACACCTTTACCAGCGAGGAGCTGGGCGCTCTGGACGGGATCAGCTACGCCGGGAAGGCGGAGCCGGTGGATCTCGATACTCTGTGCAGCACAGAGGGCGTGCCGGAGTTTTTTTCCCAGCTGGAGTTGACCTTCGTGGCGGATGGGGCCACTGTGGCGGTGATCCCCTTCCAGTATGGGGCGGGCATCGCCTATCTGCCCGAGATCCCGGCGAAAAAGGGGTGCTCCGCCGCCTGGCCGGATCTGGACTATACTCATCTGACTGCCAGCCAGACCCTGGAGGCGGAGTACACGCCCTATACCTCCGCCCTTACCGACGGCGGAGAGCTGCCGGAGATCCTGGTGGACGGCAGCTTCAGCAGCCGGGCCGCTGTCACGCACACCGCGGAAGAGATCTCTTGGAGGGATGGATATGGCGTCCGGCACACCGGTACAGCCTATACCGTCGCGGTGGATGACCCCGATCTGGAGCAGGTGTCCTATACGGTGCACTACCGCCTGCCGGACCCCGAACGGCGATACGTCCTCTGGGTATGGGGAGAGAGCGGCTGGTCTCAAGCTGAGCATGAGATCGATGGCAGATATCTGCTCCTGAAGAGCCAGGCAGAGGAGGTGACTTTCTGCATCACGGAGAGGTCTGCCGCGCCTTCGGCCTGGGTCGCTGCCGGGGCAGTGGGCCTGCTGTTTCTGGCGGTCATCTTCTGTGCGGCGCGCCACGCCCGGAAAAAGCGGCGCTGAACCTGTCTGGAGACAAGGTGTGGCAAAGGAGCGCAAAAAGCCCTGAAGGCCGCATCGGCAGGAAAATATCCACCGGCGAAGAGGGAGCCATACCGGGCGGACCATCCTCCGAAGCCGCGGCATCGAAGGGCCCCACTAGGCCGAGCGGCCCTCTCCTTACGGAGAGGGCCGCAGTATTTTGAGGACAAAGGCTTTTACGATCTCGTAGATAGAGTAGCGGCCGTAGTCCATATGGGCCAGTTCCATGGCCGCTCGCTGCTTTTCCGTGGGGACGGCGTAAGGATACACGCCAAACAGGAAGGGGAAGAAGGCGTAGATGAAGCCCTGGATGTCCTGCGCGGTCATGGCGGGGAAGAAGCGCTCCAGGCAGTGGATGACCTCTCCGACTGCATTTGCATATGCCTTTTTGAAAGATACCAGCGCCTCCATACGGCTGTTGCCCTCCATGTCATAGAGGTTCATGGATTCCAACTTCAGCATACACTCCCGCTTCTCCAGCGTGTGGGCCAGTGCGTCGGCGAATCCCTCCGCCGGCAGCGGGCCATCCCGCCGGGCGAGCTCCTCCAGGTCCGCGATCCACAGCTCGTGTTCCCGCTGGAGCAGGGCCAGGAAGATCTCCTCTTTGGTCTGGAAATAGTTATAGATAGAGGTGCGGGTGAAGGATGTCTTGGCCCCGATATCCCGAATGGAGATATCCTTGAACCCCATAGTCTCATACAGAGCGGCACAAGCGTTGACGATCTCTTCTCTCCTGGCATTGGTCAGTTCTTCCGAACCCTTTGGCATGGCCGCCTCACAGACCCATCACGGACTTGGCCCAGGCGGCCGCGCCGCTGTTCACCAGTCCACCCTTCTTCCAGGCGGCCTTGGGGCAGTGGTCCTGCAGGCTCTTCTCCGCCTTGCCGATGCCGCTGCCGCCGGAGGTGGCGAAGGGGATCACAGTCTTTCCAGAGAGATCATAGCGTTCAAGAAAGGTGTCGACGATCCGGGGTTCCACATACCACCAGATAGGGAATCCCACGAACACCGTGTCGTACTGGTCCATATCCCGCACCGGCTCCGCGATGGCGGGGCGGCACGCCGGGTCGTTCATCTCGACAGTGCTGCGGCTCTTTTTATCCATCCAGTTGAGATCGGCAGAGGAGTAGGGCTCCGCCGGACGGATCTCATACAGGTCTGCCCCTACGGCATCCGCGATCTCCCTTGCCGCCCGGGCAGTGGTCCCGCTGGCGGAGAAGTAGGCCACCAGTGTCTTGCTCATATCGGTCTTCCTCCTTTGACGCGTCACAGTTCGATCAGCTCGTATTCCCGGGTCCCAAAGCCCAGATCGGCGGCGGCCTCGATGGTGTGGATACCGTTGCGGCTGTTCACCCGCTCCATGAAGTGCTCTTTGCCGGGGTCGTCGGAGCCCAGCACCAGGTCGATACAGGCCTGATCGATGGCGACCGGGTCCAGTGAGGCGAGCATCCCGACATCCTTCATGCAGGGGTCCTCCGCCACGGCGCAGCAGTCGCAGTCCACAGAGAGGTTCTTCATCACATTGATAAAGGCGATCTTCCCCTTGAAATGCTCCACCACGCTGGAAGCGGCGTCGGCCATGGCCTCGGGGAAGGCCACGGAGCTCGCGTGCTGCTCCCAGGTCTGAAAGCGGTCATCGGTCTTGCCTGCGGAGTGGATCAGGGCCTTGCCCGCCCGGGAGGCGCAGCCGATGGACAGCTGTTTCAGCGCCCCGCCGTAGCCGCCCATGGGATGCCCCTTGAAATGGGCCAGGACCAGCATGGAGTCGTAGTTCACGATGTCCTTGCCCAGATGATCTTCCTTGAGGACCTTCCCGTTCGGGATGGGCCATACCACATCGGGCCCCTCGGCGTCCATCAGGTCCACATGGAAATACTTGGTCCAGCCGTGTTCGTCCAGCAACTTGAGGTGAGACTCGGTATTATCCCGCACGCCGCCGGAGGCGTCGCCGTAGGCGGTGTTGCACTCCACGATGGTGCCGTGGACGTCTTCCACCATGGGCCGCCAGAACTCAGGGTGGAGGAAATTCTGGTTGCCTTTTTCTCCGGAGTGGACTTTCACCGCTACTTTGCCGGGCAATGTCACCCCAAGAGCATGATACAATTCGACCACCTTTTCCGGGGTGATGTCCCGCGTGAAATAGACCTTTGCGCGCATCGCGATACCTCCTTAGTTCATTCCGTATCGATACCAGACAGCTCTCCCCCGTGTAGGCAGGGGTCCGATATATGTCTGTCCACAGCATACGACACAGGGGCGCGGCCGCCTTCGCCCGTATGACGGCAGACGTGCGCCTCTGTATTCTGACACTGTGTCATTAACTATATTATCGCTGTTCTGACGCCGTGTCAAGATGGGATGCCCGCGAAGGCGTCCATAAGGAAGGGGAAGGCAGGTCATCGGCCTTCCCCTTACCCTATCCAGGAGCATACTGTGCATCTAGGCTCCTGTGACGGCCCTGCGGCCTGCGGCGGAAGATGCGTCAGCAACAGTAGCCGGTGCCTGCATGGCGGCTCCGGTCAGCTTCCGAACATCTCTGCGGCGCGGCGCATGTTCTCCATCACCGGGACGCCGAAGGGACAGCGGCTCTCACAAGCCCCGCAGGTGATGCACTCTCCGCCGTGGTGGGGCAGCACCGCATAGTGCTCACGCACAGTCTCCGGCACTTCCCCCTGGGCCTGGGCCAGATTCAGGAATTTGGTGACGCTGGCCACGTCGATGCCCACCGGGCAGGGGGCGCAGTGGCCGCAGTACATACAGTGGCCCACCCAGCTGATCTTGGGCAGGGCGGCAAAAGCCCCGGCATAGTCCCGCTCCTCTGCCGGGGCCTCCTCGTAGGCGATGCTGGTCTTCAGCTCCTCCAGATCCCGGGCGCCGGACATGACCGAAGCAACGCCGGGCCGGGTCAGGGCATAGTGGAGGCACTGGTAGAGGGTCAGGGCCTTCCCGGCAGGGGAGAGCTCTGCGCTGAGCAGGTCGCCTCCGCCGAAGGCCTTCATCACGGTGATGCCGACGCCCAGCCGCTGGCAGGTCTCGTACAGTGCCTGTCTCTGGGGGTCCATGTTCACCAGGGGCTGTGCATAGTTCTCATCGTTCCAGAGCTGCTCCACGTCCTCTCCTGCGGGCTGGAGGTCATAGCAGGGGTTGATGCTGAACATCAGCACCTCGATGGCGCCGCTGTCCACCGCCGCCAGGGCCACCTCCGGATTGTGGCTGGACAAGCCGATGGCCCGAATGACCCCCTTCTCCTTCAACTCCCTGGCATAGGCCAGCACGCCGCCGGTCTGCACGTTGTCCCAGTCGGCCATGGAGTCCACATAGTGGATCATACCGATCTCCGCATGGTCCGTCTCCAGGCGCTGGAGCTGGTCGGCAAAGCCTTCCTTCACCTCCGCCAGGTCCCGGGTACGCTTGTACTGCCCATCCTTCCAGATGGTGCAGAGATGTGCCTGGAGGACGAACTTTTCGCGGCGCCCACGCAGCGCCCGGCCCAGGTTGGTGCGGAACTCCGGGTCGGGGGTGTACAGGTCGATACAGTTGACCCCGCCCGCCTCCATGGCGTCCACCATCTCCTTCACCTGTTCATAGGGCTTGCCCACGAAGCCCTCGCAGCCCATGCCGATCTCGCTGACCAGCAGGCCGGTCTTTCCAAGCTGGCGATATTCCATCCGTTTCTCCTCCTATATTTTCTCCTCTATACTTTTATACTCTATCGCATTTTGCTGTTTGGCGCAACTCCACTGTCGATCGGGGCAGGCCGTCTTTGCCGGGGACGCTGTTCCGGGCAAAGCCGGCCCATGCGCGTCCAACGGGCCAGAGGCAGCTGCTCCGTCTATCATTGCGAGAACAGCCAGCCCATGATCTGGGGATCTCGGGCAAACAGCCCCCCGCCGCCGTGTTGGTCTAGCGCGCCGCCTTCGCGGAAATAGTCTGCATCTTTGATGTCCAGGACCAGCAGCCGGCCGATCTCCTCCTCCGAGAGCCCGGCTTCCTGGTACAGGGCGTAGGATCGGTCATAAGCCGCCCGAGTAGGTTCTGAGCCGTAATACTCGTCGTCCTCTCCGATGACGAGGTACACCGGCACCCGGGCCTCCACCACCGGCTCATAGGCGCCGTCCCACTGAGAGGAACAGTGGAGATAGGCGGTGAACAGATCGGGGCGCATCCCCATGACGAGGGACATGGTCTCTCCGCCGCCGGAGTAGCCGTTGGCATAGACGCGGTCCGGGTCGATGTTGTAAGCGTCCAGCAGGTACTCTGTCAAGGCGATCGTCTGCTCTGCCGAGGTCTCTCCCCAGTCGCTGAGCTGAGGGGCTGCCACGATCATCTCGGCATCGTGGTCCAGCGCCGCAAAGGCAAAGTCCTCGCTGTACAGGTCCTCTCCCACGCCCTGGAAGTACAGGCCCTCATAGCCGGGGAGCGTAAGGTAGAGCGGGTAGGGCGTGCTGCCGTCGTAGCTGTCCGGGATATAGATGTGGTAGTGGATATCTCCTTCCGGCGCGTGGAGCACATTATCCATCAAAAAGCCGCGATAAGTCTCTGTCCCCTCGGTAACAGACAGCTCTCCCGCTGGAGACGCCGCCGGCTCGTCCGGAGCTTCCTGCGCCTGCGCCGGCGTCTCATCGCTCTCCGGGAGCAGAGGCGGAGCGGAGCCTGTGCTTCCGCAGGATCCGAGGATCAGTTCCACCGTCACAGCCAGCAGGAGCGAGAGGAGTTTTGAGAAAGGAAACATAAAAAGACCTTCTTTCCGTATGGGCCTATCATAGCACCCGCATCCTGTCCGCGGAAGTTCCGATCGGTCATCCAGTATATACAAAAAGGTAAAATCAGCCGTTTGGGCGGCTCTGCAGATCCAGAGCCGCCCAAACGATGCGATGTGCTCCCTTATCTTTCAGCGTGGAGCAGATATCGAACTTTTCATATCAGAGGCTTTCCATGCGCGGTGAGCGGGGCCCGCTCGCAGGGCCCCGACAGGCCGCGGCGGAACCGCTCCGTGTGCTGGACGCTCCGACCCATCCCACCGGATCGACTCCGCACCAGGAGCAGCAGCATCTAGGATCACTTCAGTTTGCTGCCGTCCGCGAAGGCGTTGCCGACCTTTTTGCCCAGGCTCCAATAGGTCCGGCCTGCGGGATCGAAGGTGATCGGCTTCAGCTTGGCCGGGTCGATCATCCCAGCGTCGTCCAATATCGTCTCGTCCGCCCCGGCGTTCACGATCTCTCCCAGCATGAAGTGGGAGTCCGGATCATAGCTGACCAATTTACACTCCAGCACCAGGGGCAGCTCGTCGATCACGGGCGCGTCCACGAACTCGCTCCTGGTCACATGGAAGCCGCTCCGTTCCAGCTTATCGGGCACATCGTTCCCGGAGACCAGGCCCACATAGTCCGCCTCTACCAGATGGGCCTCGTCCGCCACGCTGACGGTGAATGCTTTCCGCTCCAAAATATTTTTCACGGTCTTGTGACCGGAGCTGAGGCACAGGAAGATCTTATCGCCTCCCGCGATGCCGCCCCAGGCGGCGTTCATGGCGTCCGGCGTCCCATCCCTGCCGTAGCTGGCGATGACCATCACCAGCTGAGGATATAAAAAGGGCTTTGCCCCGAGATCCTTTCTCATAGCAGTTTCTCCTTCCTGCATCAGTCATGGATCTTATAGTTCTGGAGCAGCATCTCCGCCACGCCGGGGGCCTCCGGGTCGTGGCTGCCCTTGCCTGTGTCCAGAGCACGCAGCTCCTCCATCTCGGCTTCAGTCAATGCAAAGTCGAAGATGTCCAGGTTTCCGGCGATCCGCTCCGGATCGGTGGACTTGGGCAGGACGATCAGGCCGCTCTGCACCTCGAAGCGCAGGATGACCTGTCCGGCGTTCTTGCCGTACTTCTCTGCCAGCTTCACGATGACGGGATGAGTGAGCAGACGGCTGTTCCCGTGGCCCAGGGGCTGATAGGCCTCGATCTTCACATCGTCCTTGGCCAGCAGTTCCCGCAGCTCCCGCTGCTGGAAGAAGGGGTTGCACTCCAGATCGGGGTCGGTGTCATGGCTCACCGGCTCTTCGAAGCCGTCAAAGCGGAAGAACGGTCGCCCCCTCTGGAACGCCCAGATCAGCAGCCCGGCGGCGATCCCGCACAGGAAGCAGGACACGATCCGGACCACGAGGGCCGTCGTTCCCAGGGCGGTACTGTAGACGATCAACTGAGGGTTGAGGAGGATGGAGCACATCATAAAGGCGGCCAGCCACTCGTCCCGCATCCCGCTTCTGGAGAAAGAGGCGGCCAGGGGGATGGTCCCGTACATGCACAGCGGGGACGCGATCCCCATCAGACTGGCGGGGACGATGCCCCACAGCCCCATCCGGCTCCCGCTCATGGAGCGGAGCAGACCGTGGATCTTGTCCTTCAGAAAGACCGACACGCAGGAGCCCAGCAGGATGCCCAGCACCCAGTAGCCGAATATCTGGCGCAGCTGCACGTCGAAGTAGTACCAGAGGTAGACGAACTCCCTGTGCAGGATGTCCAGCACCTCAGCCATCGATGCTTACCAGCTGGTAGGTGCGGCTGCCCAGTCCGATCTCCTCTCCGTGCTCCAGTATATGGATCGCGTTGCGGGACTCCATGCGGTCGATGAGGGACTCCGTGTCGTCCTGGGAGGCGTACACCAGATCCACGCAGGCCTGATCCAGCGCCACCGGGTCTGCGGAGGCCAGGATGCCCATGTCGTGCATATCCGGCTCCGCCGGGTCCCCGTCGCGATCACAGTCGATGGACAGGTGGTTCATGACGCTGACATACAGGATGTTGCCGTCCAGAGCGTCCACCACCGACTTGCCCGCCTCGGCCATGGACTCCAGGAAGGGATCCTGTTCGCCGCCCCAGGGGCTGGTGCGGCTCTCACCGGCCGTGTGGATCAGGCATTTCCCCTCCTGCGAGGCCATACCGATGGAGATGTTCTTGATGGCGCCGCCGAAGCCGGCCATAGCATGGCCCTTGAAGTGGGAGAGGACCAGATAGCCGTCATACGCCGGGAAGTGGGCGCCCACCAGATCTTCCGTCAGCTGGGTGCCGCCCTCCACGGGCAGGGAGACAGAGCCATCCTCGTCCAGCACCACGAAGTCCGCAATGTCGGTAAAGCCATGGTCCTCCGCTACCTGGTAGTGCATGGCGGTGCTGGCGCGCTGTCCGCCATAGGCAGTGTTATTCTCCACGATGGTGCCGTCCACCTGATGGACCAGATCCGCGATCAAGGCTGGGTCCAGATAGTTGCTGGCGGGCGGTTCCCCGGTGGAGAGCTTCACGGCGATGTTGTCTCCGGTCAGCTCCACGCCCAGAGCGTCATAGATGGCCACCATCGCCTCCGGGCTGATGTCAGAAGTGTAATAGACCACTGTATCCGAGTCAGCATCCCGATGTTCCAGCGCGGACAGCGGGATGACCTCTCCGCCGTTGGTCTGGATGTTCTCGCCGGAAATGAGAGCTTCTTCGGCCTCTGCGTCGTGCTGCGGCTCCTGAACAGACGCAGACGCGCCGGGGGAGGACGGAGCCTCTCCGCCGGAGGCAGGACTGCCTCCGCATCCGGAGAGAAGGGCGGCAGTCAGGGAAAGCCCGATCAACAGCGATAGAAAATGGTTTGTGTACATGGTCCATCCCTCCGATCAAAAGATGCTGCGAGACCGCAGGCAGTTCACTGGGACATCTGCCGTTCCCAAAAGGCGATGGCGTGGTCGATCCAGCCCTCGGCCACAGTCCCTTCTCCCAGACCGAAGCCGTGGGGCAGGCCCTGAAATACCTCGATCTCCGCGTCTGTGCCGTTGGCCCGGATGCGCCGCACCCGCTCCTCCATGACACGGTAGGGGGCGATGCCGTCGCTGGTGCCCACGCAGCAGTAGGTGGGCGGCTCGTCTCCCATCACCTCGGAGAGGCCGGTGTACTGCATGATGACCGCCGCCGGGCGGGGATAGGTCCGCTCCCCGAAGGCCTCTGTGCCGTAGGTGCCCAGCCATGCCGCCATCCGGCCGCCGGCAGAGCCGCCCCACAGGGAGTAGTCCGTCATGTCGATGCCCAGTTCCTCCGTATGCGCATGGAGGAAGGCGATAGCGCGGGCCAAGTCCTCGCAGGCGGTCTGGGCGCCGGGGCGGTAGATGAGGGCGAAGGCGTTGTACCCCTGCTTGGACAGCTCCAGGGCATGGGGGAAGCTGTCCTGCATGGCCCCCACATAGACGAAGCCCCCACCGGCGTTGCAGATGGCGGTCTTGCCCCCCGGGTCTCCCCGGAAGAAGAACAGGCCGGTGTCCTCCTTGTCCGGGTCCGCCGCCTTCTCCTCGTCGGTGTAGATATCATAAAAGACCGTATCGCCGGAGGCGGCCCGCTCCCCCAGGGTATTGACGATCTCCACCGTCTTGTCCGGGTCGATGTCGTTGTACCAGACCAGGACGTCCCCCACATTCTCCAGCGTCATGTCATTGGGGATCGTCCGGCCCACAGGGAAGAGCAGACGGCCATAGTCTCCAAAGGCAGGGTCGTCCATCACATCCCGCACCAAGGTATTGCGGGTCACTGGCTCAAATTCCACATGTGCACCTTCTTCTGCTCCAAAGAAACGCGGTAAGGCATGGTACAGATACCGTTCGCAGGCATCGATATCGTGCCGGCCGTCCTGGATGATGGCATAGTGGAGGGCATCGGCAGTAAACAGGTCCCGTGTCAGCATCTCCTGGATCTGGCTGTCCGTCTGGTCCCAGATGGGGTCATCCGTGCCGATCCCCTGGTAGATGTAGAAGTCATCTGCGCTCCAGCCGCCGTCGGAGACCACCTGCTCCAGGTAGTCCACCGTCTCCACCGGCTGGTACAGGCCGCCGTAGGTCCCCATGATCCAGCAGTCCCCGCTCATGGGGAGGAAATATTGGATGTAGTCCAGGTTATAGATGAACTGATACCAGGTGGTGACCGCCCCCAGGGAGAAGCCGCCGAAGGCCCGGTGCGCCCGGGAGGCCTGAAGCCCCTCCTCCGTCACATCCTCCGCATAGGTGTGGTACCGGCTCTCCACATAGGGGATCAGATCCTCCCGCAGATCCCGGTGGAACACGGACAGCTCCTCCACCGACCGGGAGAAGCTCTGGGGCCGATCCTGCGCGTCGAAGGTGGCGCACACCACGATCACCGGCGGGATGTCCCCGTTTTCGATCATGTGGTCCAGCATGGGGACGATCCCGCTCTGGGCCGGGTCGAAGAGGTCTCCCGCCGTCATGGTCCACCCGTGCATCAGGTAGAGGATGTCATACCGGGTCTCCCGGTCCGCCTCGTCGTAGCCGTAGGGCAGATACACATAGGCGGTCTTTTGGATGGCGGGCTCCGCCGGGTCTGTGTAGTCCCGGCTGTCATAGGCGATCTCCACCACCTGCCCGGAATGGTCGGAGGGCCCAAAATACTCCTCCGGCACCGGGCGGATGTACTCGATCTGTTCCAGCGGCGCCAGATCCTCACGGCTCATATCTTCTACGGTCTCCACCGTCTGGGTGGTCTGCTCCAGCTGCGCCTGGCTCGGACCGGCCTCACGGCCGCACGCCGTCAGGGCCAGCAGGACCAGCGCCGCCGCTCCGATGCGAACAGATCCTTTCATATCATATCACCTCTTGGGAGCAAAGGCCCGCTGGCAGCTCTCTGAGATGGGCGGCTGGCAGAGCCTGACACGGTGTCAGACCCTGCCAGCCGCTTCAAGGGCACTTTACATTTTTACTCGTGGATCTTCATACTGTGGAGCATTTGGACGAACTTGGGGTCGCCGTGGTCCACGATCTCGCTGTGGCCGATGTCCAGCTTGGCGATCTCCGCCATGTCCTCATCGCTGAGTTGGAAGTCCCAGATGGCGATGTTCTGCTCCATACGATCTTTGTGGACCGACTTGGGGATGACGATGACGCCCCGCTGTACGTTCCACCGCAGAGCCACCTGGGCGGCGCTCTTGCCGTACTTCTCGCCGATCTTGGTCAGCACAGGGTGAGTGAAGATGCCGTGGTTGCCCTCGGCGAAGGGGCCCCAGGCCTCGGGGCGGACGCCGTACTCCTTCATGAGGGCCAGGGCGTTCTCCTGCTGGAAGAAGGGGTGGAGCTCCACCTGGTCAACGGCGGGCTTGACTTCCACCGTCTCGCACAGGTCGGCCAGACGGGCAGGGTAGAAGTTGCACACGCCGATGGCCTTCAGCTTGCCCGCCTTGTAGGCATCCTCCATGGCCCGGTAGGCGCCGATATAGTCGCCCATGGGCTGGTGGATCAGGTAGAGGTCGATATAGCTGAGCCCAAGCTTCTGGAGAGAGGTCTCGATGGCCGCCTTGGCGCCCTCGTAGCTGGCGTCCTGCACCCACAGCTTGGTGGTGATGAACAGCTCCTCGCGGGGCACGCCGCACTTGGCGACGGCCTTGCCCACGGCCTCCTCGTTCACATAGGCGGCGGCGGTGTCGATGAGGCGGTAGCCCGTGGCGATGGCGTCCAGCACCGCCCGCTCGCAGACGTCCGGGTCCGGCACCTGGAACACGCCGAAGCCCTCCAGGGGCATCTCCACACCGTTGTTCAGCTTGACAGTCTCGATCTTGTTCATGATAGAAGTCCTCCTATTCGTATCGATCCGTTTTGATCCGTATACTTCAGCCGCCGGTGATGCCGTACACAGAGCCGCTGACATAGCTGGCCTCGTCGGACACCAGGAAGAGGGCCACATTGGCCACTTCCTCCGGCCTGCCGAACCGCCCCATGGGGATGCCCGCGGCGATGCCGTCCTCGTGTGCCTTGGCCGCCTCCGGGGACAGGTCCGTCACGTTCCAGATGTTGGTCCGGATGGCGCCGGGGGCGAGGGCGTTGACCCGGACGCCCTTGGGTGCCAGCTCGATGGCCCAGGCCCTGGTGAAGTTCTCGATGGCCGCTTTCGCGCCCACATACATGGACAGGTTGGCCGCCGGGTGGGTGGCCCCCGTGCTGGACAGGTTGAGGATAGTGCCCTTGGACTGGAGGATCAGCGGCAGGGCGTGGACGGTCATATCGACCACCGCCCGCACATCCAGACCAAAGGCCCGGTCATAGTCCTCGATGGTGATCTCCGTGATGGGCTGCACCGGGCACCAGCCCGCGTTGTTCACCAGGATATCCAGCCGGCCGAACTTGTCTTGGACGGTGCGGACGATCTCTTCGATGGTCTCCGTCTTTGTGATGTCGCCCACCACATAGGAGATCTTCCCATCCGCCGCGGCGGTCTCCTGAAGGGGCTGCTCCTTCCGGCCGGCGATGACCACATGGGCGCCCTCTTTGGCAAACCGCTCCGCGATCGCCCGGCCGATGCCGGAGCCGCCGCCGGTGACGACTGCCACTTTCCCGTTCAGTCTTTCCATGATACCGATGCTCCTTTCCGTAGATCGTCAGATCTTCAACTGGTCCAGATAGCCATTGGCCCGGATGGACTTGCCATTGAAGAGGACCACCAGAGCCGTTTTGCTGTGGATAGCGCCCATAGGGGATGTTGTTCTGCATGTGAAGCTCGCTCAACTTGCCCGCGCCGCACAAAAGAAGACCTCCTTACCGTCATCGTTGAAGCCGTCCCAAGGAGTCTGCTTATCCATGGATCTTGACACTGTTGAGCTGCCGGGCCGTACAGAAGGAGTGGTGGTCGATGATCTCACTGTGGCCGATGTCCATTCCTGCGATGCTCTCCATTTCTTTTTCCGTCAGCTCAAAATCAAAGACATCCAGGTTCTCGGCCATCCGCTCCCTGTGGACCGTCTTGGGGATGGCCGGGACATCCCGCTGGAGATGCCAGCGGAGCATGACCTGAGCGGTAGTCTTTCCATGCCTGCCCGCGATCTTGGTCAGCGTCTTATGGTGGAAGATATCTTTCTGCGCCTCGGAGAAAGGGGCCCACGCCTGGGGGATCACGCCGTAGTCCTCCATCACCCGCAGCGCGGTGCTCTGTTGGAAGAACGGGTGGATCTCTATCTGGTCCACCATGGGACTGATCTCCTGGTTCATGCACAGATCCACCAGTCTCTCCGGGGTGAAGTTGCTCACCCCGACGGCGCGGACGGCGCCCTCCCGGTACAGCCGCTCCATGGCCCGCCAGGCTCCATAGTAGTCGCCAAAGGGCTGGTGGATCAGGTACAGATCGATCTTGTCCAGTCCCAGTTTCGTGAGAGAGCGGTCAAAGGCACGTAGCGTACCGTCATATCCGGCATCCTGCACCCACAGCTTGGTGGTGACGTACCACTCCTCTCTGGGCAGCCCGGAACTGCGGAGCGCCCGGCCGACGGCTGCTTCATTCTCATAGGAGGCTGCGGTATCGAACAAGCGGTATCCTGCCTCCAGAGCATCCAAAACACACTGCTCACACCGGCGGCTGTCCCGGATCTGAAAGGTGCCATACCCGATCATCGGCAGTTCTATCCCGTTGTAGAGCCTCCTGCTCTGCATAGCACCACTTCTTTCATTTGGCACTTTCCTTTCGACACGCATATTGTAAGCCGTCTTTTGCGCAAAGTACAGTGCCGATCATGCACACTGCTATGATCAGAACGCATACTATTTCTTGCGCCCCAGAGATCCCGCTGGTATAATGGGAACGAAGAGGTGGTCTCATATGTTTGAGCTCTATCAGATGGAGCACTTATTGGCCGTTGCGGAATACGGGACTCTCTCCAGTGCGGCGGAACATCTGCATATCTCGCAGCCGGCACTCAGCCGCTCCATGCAGCGCTTGGAGGCCGAGCTGCAGGTCACGCTGTTCACACGGCAGAAGAACAAGATTGAGCTGAATGAAAGCGGACGGATGGCGGTGGACTATGCCCGAAAGATCATGGAGCAGGCCCAGGACATGATCGGCCGCATCCAGGCATTTGACCGGAGCCAGCGCACGATCCTGGTGGGATCCTGTGCTCCGGCCCCCCTGTGGGAGATCCCGCCGCTCCTGTCAGACCTCTATCCGGACCGCACGATATCCTCGGAGATACGGGAAAATGAGCTGCTGCTCCAGGGCCTGCGGGATGGCGTCTACCAGCTGATCATCTTGCCGTATCCTGCGGAGGGCTCTGGGATCGCCTGTGTGAGATACGGGGAGGAGCACCTGTACTTCTCTCTGCCGCCGGCACATCCTCTGTCCGGCAGCAAAGCGTTATATATGAAGGATCTCAACGGGGAGACCATGCTTCTGAGGAACCACCTCGGTTTTTGGCGGGATATCACCGATAAAAAGATGCCTGATACTCGTTTCCTGGAGCAGGAGGATGTCGCGTTCGAGGAGCTCGTGAAGTCCTCTGCACTTCCAAGTTTCGTTACAGATGTAGCGCTCAAGCGGGAGGGGCATCCGCCGGATCGGGTGAACGTCCCGATCTTGGACGAAGAGGCCAATGTCACCTACTATTGCCTATACAGCCGGTCCGGCCGGAACGACCTCAGCGGGTTCCTGAAAGCGATCAGTCAAGATCATGGACTATGACGCGCTTGACTGACGGTGGTAGGACATGACGAAAGAAGCTATCTGTCTTTCCCTTGGGCGTACATGACGATGCGATCCTATGCAGAAAATCTAAGATATCCACTTGTTTTGTCCATATTCCCATAATTTTTGGGAATAGATTTTACTTTCTGCCGTCAAAAAAGCCTTCTGGTATGCTATACTGCTTTATAAGAAATGCCAACAAAGGGAGGCGGAAGGGATGAAAAACTGGAAACGATCGATCGCTGCCGTTCTAGTAGCAGCGCTGTTCATGACCCAGCCCGGCGGGGCGGTGCTTGCCGGCGCGGTAGATCTGCCTAAGACAGTTTCGTCTGGGATGACCCCACGGGCTACAGCACTCGACCATTTTGCGTTGGAAGGCGGCGCTATCCTCTATTATTATTGGGATCCAACTGAGATCGAGATTCATCATTTGGCGATCCCAGAGGGGGATCCCTTCAGTGGGGACATCGTATTGCCGTCCGAAGTTGAGGACATTCCAATAACTTCGATCAAAGAGAGCGCTTTTTCAGATGGTTCGATCCAAACAAGAGTACAGGCCGTCACAGTGCCGGGAAGCATCAAAGAGATCCCGGATCGCCTCTTTGCCGATTGCACTGCGCTACAAGAAGTGGTGTTCCGGGAAGGCGTTGAAAGACTGTCG
>DWZK01000014.1 GCA_019117605.1 Candidatus Intestinimonas stercoravium
CTCCTGGGCCGTTGAGGCCATGGGCTGGGCCGTGAGCAACGGCATCCTGTCCGGCAACGAGGCCGGCCAGCTGAACCCCGGCGGGGCCGCGACCCGCGCCGAGGTGGCCCAGATGCTGCTCAACTACAGCAGGATCTGAGCCGGAAAACAGCATAAGACCGGAAGGGGCCCCGGCGGCAGATGCCGCCGGGGCCCCTTTTGCCTCTCTATATCCCTGCCCCGGCCTTTCCAGGCGGAGCGGGGCGCCCGGTTTTGACGGGGGCGGGCGGGACGTGGTATACTAGGCTCCGATGCGGCCCCGCGCCCGGCGCAGGCTGCCCGGGGGCCGCGGGAGGGAGAGGACACATGACCGATCAGGGATTCATCCGCTCGCTGCCGGTCCGGCTGGACCCCCAGCAGGAGGCCGCCGTGCTGGGCACGGAGGGGCCGGCGCTGCTGCTGGCAGTGCCCGGCAGCGGCAAGACCACCGTGCTGGTGGCCCGCCTGGGCTATCTCATCCAGTGCAGGGGGGTGGATCCCCGGCAGATCCTCACGGTCACATACACCGTGGCGGCGGCGGGGGACATGCGGCGGCGGTTCCTGGAGCTCTTCGGGGGCCGGCTGGAGGCGCCCCCCTTCCGCACGATCAACGGCCTGTGCGCCTCCATCATCGACCGCTACGCCGCCCGGCGGGGGACCGTCCCCTTCCAGCTGGCCGGCAGCGAGGGGCGGCTCGACGCCGTGCTCCGGGACCTGCTGGTACGGACGGGGACCGCCCGGCCCACCGAGCAGCAGATCCGGGACGCCCGGACCCAGATCACCTACTGCAAGAACATGCTCCTCACCGAGGAGGAGATCCACGGCCGTCAGGTGGAGGGGATGGACTTCCCGGCGGTGTACTTCGAGTACCAGGACTTCCTCCGCCGCAGCCGCCTCATGGACTACGACGACCAGATGGTCTTCGCCCTGCGGATCCTCCGGCGGGACCCGGAGCTCCTGGCCTGGTACCAGCGGCGCTACCGCTATCTCTGCCTGGACGAGGCCCAGGACACCTCCAAGATCCAGCACGTCATCCTGGCCCTCCTGGCGCAGGCCCACCGGGAGCTCTTCCTGGTGGGGGACGAGGACCAGAGCATCTACGGCTTCCGGGCCGCCTGGCCGCAGGCGCTCCTGGACTTCGGCAAGAACTGGCCGGGGGCGAAGGTGCTGCTCATGGAGACCAACTACCGCTCCGGCGGCGCACTGGTGGAGGCGGCGGACGCCTTCATCCAGCGCAACCGGGAGCGCCACCCCAAGCATATGCGCGCCAGCCGCCCCGCGGGGGAGGGCCCCCACAGGGTGGTGCTGGCCGACTACGGCGCCCAGTATCCCTACCTGCTGGAGATCGCCCGGGACTGCCGCCGGTCCACGGCGGTGCTCTACCGGAACAACGACAGCGCCCTGCCCCTGATCGACCTGCTGGAGCGGGAGGGGGTGCCCTACGCCTGCCGCCAGCGGGAGGGCTTCTTCTTCACCAACCACCTGGTCCGGGACCTCACCGATATCCTGCGCTTCGCCCTGGGCCCCACGGACGGAGAGCGGTTCCTGGGCTTCTACTACAA
Source organism: Candidatus Intestinimonas stercoravium (assembly GCA_019117605.1). Taxonomy (GTDB): domain Bacteria; phylum Bacillota; class Clostridia; order Oscillospirales; family Oscillospiraceae; genus Intestinimonas; species Intestinimonas stercoravium. The sequence continues at coordinate 1,581 of DWZK01000014.1, forward strand.
GCTGGACCTGAAGATCAAGAAGCAGGTCCTCGCCGGCCTCCTGCGCCGCCAAAAGCCGGGGGAGACGGTGTTCCAGGCCCTGCTGGGGAGCGGCGGTCTGGAGCCCTGGCAGGCGGGGAAGGTCCGGGCCATGGAGACCCACTTCTCCAAGCTGCCCGGCCTCACCAGCTTCGCCGCCCTCCAGCGGATCGTGAAGTACATGGGCTACGGCGAATACCTCAAGGGCCAGAAGCTGGACGCCTCCCGGCTGGACGTGCTCCTCTCCCTGGCCCGGCAGACGCCCCGGCCGGAGGCCTTCCTGGCCCGGCTGGACTGGCTGCGGCAGCGGCTGGCCCAGGGGAGCGGGGGAGAGGAGGGCTGTCCCTTCGTCCTCTCCACCATCCACGGCAGCAAGGGCCTGGAGTTCGACCGGGTGGTGATGATCGACGTGGTGGACGGGATCTTCCCCGCCGACCTCTCCGCCGGATGGGAGGCGCTGGAGGAGGAGCGGCGGCTCTTCTATGTGGGGGCCACCCGGGCCAGGGAGCGGCTGGACCTCATCGTCTATGAGAACAAGTTCGGTGCGCCCCGGGAGGCGGGGACCTCCTTCGTCAGCCAGCTGGTGGGGGAGGAGGAGGGCCGCCCGGCGGAGGCGGCCCCCGCCGGGCAGGCCGGAGCGGAGCGCCTGGCCCCCGGCTGGGAGGTGGATCTCGGCCCCGGCACGCCGGTGGTCCACCGGTCCTTCGGCCCGGGGGTGGTCCGCAGCCTCACCGGCACCATCGCGGAGGTGGACTTCGAGACGGCGGGGCGCAGGCGGGTGGACCTGAGCGCCTGCCTGAAAAAGGGGCTCCTCCGCCGGAGGTGAGGGGCGGCGAAAAAAGCGCCGTGCCCCCCTTGACCCCTGTGCTATAATAGTACCATCGCTGGACATGGGGAGCGCGAAGGCCGCCGCCGGACGGCGCCACGGCCCCAGAAGGCCGGGCCCCGCTGTCCGCGGACGGGACAGACGATGTGAGGCCCCGCATTTTCCTCAGCAAGGGAGGCGACCTATCATGCCCAACTACTATACCCATCTGAGATTCGGCGCCCAGGTGCTCGGCCGCCTGGCCGCCCCCCTGCGCCTGCGCCTGGAGGGGGAGCGCCCCGCCTTCGACCTGGGCTGCCTGGGCCCCGACCCCCTGTTCTTCTACCGGCCCACTCTGCCCAGCGCCGTGCGCCGGGAGGGGGTGGAGATGCACAAGCAGTCCGCCCTGCCCGCCTTCCAGCGGCTGCGGGAGGCCCTGGAGGAGGGCCAGGCCATGGCCGCGGGATATGCCGCCGGGTTCCTGTGCCACCTGGCCCTGGACAGCGGCTGCCACGGGTGGGTGAACTGGAAGGCCGCCCACGGCCCGGTGACCCATCTGGCCATCGAGGCGGAATTCGACCGGATGCTCATGGTCCGGGACGGCCTGGACCCCAGAGCGGGGGACTATCTGCCCCCGGAGCCGGATGCCCGGGTGATGGCCGCCGCCTCCAGAGCCTATGCCCACACCTCTCCCACCCAGATGGCGGAGAGCTACCGCTCCATGAAGCGGGATACCGCCCTCCTGGCCCGGCTGGGGGGCCGGCGGGCCAACGAGGCGGTGAACCGTGCCCTCAGCCGTATGCCGCTCCTCCATGCGGTGAGCGGTATGCTCCTCACTGCCAAGCCCCACCCGGCCTTTGCCGGGACCAACCAGACCATGGAGAAGCTGACCGCCCGGCAGGTGGATACCGCCGCCCAGCAGATCGCCCGGTTCTTTCTGGCGGTGGAGCGGGGCGCGCCCCTGGACCCCTGGCTGGACCGGGATTTCAACGGGGAGCCGGTCCGGACGCTGTTCCGGGGCTGCCGGCCCCAGTCCACCCCCGTCTATTGAGGATGCCTGTAGAGTGGAAAAAGAGCGCCGCCCGCCGGTAAAAATGTCCGGCGGGCGGCGCTCTGCCGCTTTGGGGATGCCTGCGGGGGCGGGCCGCGCCCGCCGGTCAGCTCTCCGCTCCGGGCTGGAGCCGGTCCCAGACCAGGGCGGCCTGCTCCCGGGTCAGGGGGGCGCGGGGCTTGGTGCCGTCGAAGAGGCCCAGGGCCACCGCCCGCTCCCAGGCCGCCTGTGCCCAGGGGCTGGGGGGCTCCTCCTCCAAAGCCTTGGCCCGGCGGGCCAGGGCCGCGTCCAGAAGGGCGTCGAACGTCTGCTGGTCCATCTCTGTCTCCTCCTCTCCCAGCCGGGCGGCCACGTCCGCCCGGAGGCTGTCCATGCTCTTGCCGTGCTTGGGGAACCAGTGTCCCACGTCGGCGTGGCCGCTGGCGATGTCCAGGGCGCTGCCCTCCGCGTGGTCCACGATGTCGGTCAGGGGGTCCAGGCCGAACTGCCGGCACAGCCGGGCGCACAGCTCCACCGCGTTGGCGTACACCGCGGCGAAGTAGTCCCGGTTGGCCGCCGGGTCGTAGCCCACCATGGTCCCGCCCTGGTAGATGTGCCCGGCGGGCTCCAGGATCTCGAAGGCGATGTGGGTGTTGTTGGCGGAGATCCCCCCGTTCCGGGGCGAGCCCGCGTGCCAGGCCCGGCAGGTCCAGGGCAGGGCCTGCACCACGCCGCCCCGGTGGACGAAGGCATGGACGCAGGCGTCCACCCCCGGCCGGTCCCAGCTGCGGAGGAACACCTCCACATCGGGCTGGGCCACCCCGGTGGAGTGGACCATGATCCCCCTGGGCACGATGGTCCGCCCCGCCCGGTAGCAGTCGCTCCGGGTCAGAAAATGCTCTCTCATTTCCAAATGGAACTCCCTCCTCTCTGTAAAGTATGAGCCCGGCCCCGGTTTGTTGTACGTTTTTGCCCCAGGTCTTGCAAACGCTCCCCCTTCATGGTATAATTTTTTGCTATTGTCAGGACTTTTCCACGGTCTGGAAGTCCGGCCCGTGTAACAGATGCGTCCGTCCCGCCTGCGGCAGGGGCCCGGGGCCCTGGACGCGCCGACTTTCTGGAGGTTTTACACCATGTCAAGATATGAAGCAGAGATCTCCCGCCGCCGGACCTTTGCCATCATCAGCCACCCGGACGCGGGCAAGACCACCCTCACCGAGAAGTTCCTCCTCTACGGCGGGGCCATCGCCCAGGCCGGCGTGGTCAAGGGCAAGAAGAACGCCCGGGCCGCCACCTCCGACTGGATGGAGATCGAGAAGCAGCGCGGCATCTCGGTGACCTCCTCGGTCATGCAGTTCCAGTACGAGGGCTTCTGCATCAACATTCTGGATACCCCAGGCCACCAGGACTTCTCGGAGGACACCTACCGCACCCTCATGGCCGCTGACTCCGCTGTCATGGTCATCGACGCCGCCAAGGGCGTGGAGGCCCAGACCCGGAAGCTCTTTAAGGTGTGCGCCATGCGGGATATCCCCATCTTCACCTTTATTAATAAGATGGACCGGGAGGCCCGGGACCCCTTTGAGCTGTGCGAGGAGCTGGAGCACGAGCTGGGCATCGACACCTACGCGGTGAACTGGCCCATCGGCTGCGGCAAGGAGTTCAAGGGCGTGTACGACCGGCAGAACCGGAAGGTGATCCACTTCACCTCCAACACCAACGCCCGGGCGGCCACCGCCACCGAGATCGAGCCCGACGACCCCGCCCTGGCCGACCTGATCGGGGCGGACAAGCGGGAGCAGCTCATGGGGGAGATCGAGCTGCTGGACGGGGCCTCCTGCGACTTTGACCTGGAGCGGGTGCGCCACGGCAAACTGTCTCCGGTGTTCTTCGGCTCCGCCCTCACCAACTTCGGCGTGGAGCCCTTCCTGGAGGAATTTTTACGCATGACCACCGCCCCCCTGCCCCGGAAGGCGGGAGACGAGGTGGTGGACTCCTTCGACCCGGACTTCTCCGCCTTCGTCTTTAAAATCCAGGCCAACATGAACAAGGCCCACCGGGACCGCATCTCATTCATGCGGGTGGTGTCCGGCAAGTTCGAGGCGGACCGGGAGGTCTACCACGTCCAGGGC